>CAIMNF010000148.1 GCA_903842755.1 Oligoflexia bacterium | reverse complement strand
GGTATTAAACTTTGCCGAAAGAACTTTGAGGGGTAGAATTTGAACGGTAGATGCGCTGCCATTCAAACTTCCTGCAACGCTGGTGATGCCAATTCCATTTCCGGAATTTGCTGCAATTTGACCGCTAATGTGCGTCCCGTGCCCAAGGTCATCAAAAATCTGATCGTTATTATCTAAGAAATTCCATCCCTCCGGGCTGATGACGCCTTGAAGATCTGGGTGGGTTACGTCAATTCCTGAATCGATGACCGCCACCGTTACGGCTGACTTTTTTAACTGGTTTAAGTTCTCTTGTGCGTCAAGCCAGCCAATATCGATTCCATTGACCCCTTGTTGTTGAATACTATGCAAGTCGTCTTGGTCTAAGGTAATTTTTTGTGTCCCGTCGTTGTAAATACCCCACTGTTGTTTAAAAAATGGATCTTTGGGGAGTAGTTGGTGGTTCATTTGCGCCACTGAAACGAACGGCAGCCACGCAAGGAAACATAGCGCAAAAAGTGGCGAACGGACCAGAGTTTTGCAGAAAGTTTGACGGATGTTTCCTTTCATAAAGTATCTCTTAACCACTTCATTTGAAACTCGCCGCCTTCAATTCCTAAAATATTTTGAACGGTACTGAGCACTCCATCTGAATTGAGAAGAGGTCTGTTGCCGATGGTATTGGACGGAATAGGGTCGGAGAGCGTTTCCGAATTTGTCCTAAAACCAGAGATTTGGGAGTAAACGTAGAGATGATCAATGCCCCCTACTGCTTTGACCAGATCCTCAAATGAAGCAAATTTTTCTAAGCCGTTCACAATTTGGATGATGAGTTTTGATCGATCCACAGGCTCACCTTGAGAAGGGGTGCGAATTAATTCTCGATAGTCGTTTAGACCTCGACTAAAAAGTTCGATCGCGTGGCATTCTGCTCCAAAATCCAATACGCAGTGATGCTTCTTCCGGTAGGGTTCGATCAGGGACTCTTGTTCGCTTTCACTGAGGGCCAGTACGTGATCAATGGCGGGCTGATAGAGGTCCACTTGCAACAGGAGTTCATAGAGGCGCACCGAAAGCGTGTCATTGAGGAAGCCGTCTGGATAAAGCTTGAAACCATATTTGTTACTTAGTTTTTGGGTGGTCTCGATTAAGTCAGTCGCCTTGATTTGCCACCCCTCCCAGCGATATTGAATCCCCACAAACGGCTCCGTTAATTGATTCCTTTGAACCCGTGCTTGAAATTGAACATCGCGGGTATCGGATTCTCCGAGTAAGCTTTGCCCAGGATTTGGATTGGCCTGAGTATTGATGGTAAAGGGATCGCTGGAATTGCTATTTTGAAAATACGGTTCGGTGGCTAACGCGATTAAATAGCTTGCAATTTGGGTGGCCAAGAGCTGGTAATGTTTTCCATCTTGTTTGCCTTGAGTGAGGGAAATAAATTCGCCCTGAGTGCCATCCGCTAATTTTACTTGAATTGCGCTATTTGTTTTGAGCGTGCGATGAATCAATTGCAAAAACTGAAATTGGCTACTTCGATCTTTAAATTTAGCTTGAAGGGTGGCGTGCCCTTGGAGGGAGTCCAGTACCTCCGTCGAACCTTTTCTTAAAATTTTCGAAAGCGCATTTGCTTCGGCATAAAGGGCTGGGTTTGACTGGGGATCTGGATCAATGTTGACGCTATAAATTTTCGATGTGGCATGTCCTTTGGAGTTTTTGGCCGTGAGATTGATGACATTCAAGCTGACCGGCTTTCCAAAGTTGGCTGCGAGATCAAACGAAAGGCTAAAGCTACCCAATTGGCCATCGTCTTTAAAAACTTGAATCGTATTTCCATCCTTTCGATACAGCTGAATTCGCGAAAGAACAATTTGATTCAGTCCGGCGCTTGCTCCTGCGGAGGGACCAAGAGATGGGATGCCGGTAATGCTCTCACTCGCAGAGAGCTGTTCTGTTCCGGTTAGGCTTTCGGTAAGGATCAACGATTCGCCCACGTCCAAAAAAGTGCGGATTTGATCGAGTTCATTGGAAAGCGCTTTTTTCAAATTTGCGTCGCCATTGCCGGCGGCTGCTTGTTTTGGCTTAAGTGCAGTGATCGCTTGGAAAATTCCTCCTGTGTTTTCAAAAAGCCACGGGACAAACAAATTTTTGAGGGGTTCGGTAAGCGATTGCTTCAAGTTGGTAATCGGTTTGATGTGGGTCAGGCTGACACTCACTGTGCCTTGAATTTCTCCTTGAAGACCGAGCATTGGCGGGAGCTGATCGAAACCGATCGTCATTCCGAGGTCGACATGAAAGCCGAAACTATCGGCGAGCTGGATAATGTTGTTTGTTCCCAAATAGTTTCCCATGACGACACTTCTAGAAATATCTAATCCGCCATCTACCAGCGGCGCTGTCCATGCCTTGAGGCCCACACTTTGTGGCTGGCCGTTTTGAAGCGCTTTTAAGGCGGCCTCTTCAAGTGAAGCTTGATGTTTGGCGATTTGGCCGGGCAAATTCAACGATGGAATTTCGCCGTTGGCGAATGCGATGAGGTTGGTCATCCCGTTTGACTCTAGTTCCGAAAGTGCGTAGTAGCCCAATTTTTTGACCGGCGATGAAGGGTCTCCGAAGGCAAAACGACTAGCGTATCCCGACCATGATTGGGTCATGACTTTTCCGCGCACCAGATCAGGTTCTACGGTTATTTTAGAATCAAAAGGGAGTGCCTGGTAAGTGAGCTGCGATGAAGAAAAGTGAAATTGGTCCAAAATGGAATTTCTGCGTGCGATGAGTTTTTCGGTGAGCGCTGCGGCTACCGGTTCGGGGAAAAACGCGTTTTTTGCCAGTTGGGCATAGTGTTCACGCGTAAGGCGGCTCAGTTTTCTTAAAATCCAAAGAGCATCATCAAAACTACAGCTAAAATTTGCATTGTCCATCACGTTGAAAATGATGGACTCGTTTTGTACTTTGCCGAGCGTCCATTCCACTTGATTCAGGCTTTCATCGATTTCGGTTAGTCCGTAAACTAAAGAAAGTGCCCGAAGGGTTCTTTCCT
>CAIMNF010000147.1 GCA_903842755.1 Oligoflexia bacterium | reverse complement strand
CTGCTTGATCTTGATTGCAGCCAAACTTTGAACTTTTGCTAGGGTTTCTGGCATAAAAGACTGTCCCCCAAAACCTGGGTTTACACTCATGATCAAGACTAAATCTAGCTCCTTTAGAACCGGAAAAAGAACTTCGACCGGTGTCGCGGGCTTCACGGACAATCCGGCCTGACATCCTGCCTCGTGGATCAATTGGATTGCGCGCCTTAAGGTCGCTTCCTTCAAATCTTTAAGCGCTTCAACATGAAGAGTAATGACATCCGCTCCAGCCTTTGCAAACCAGGGAATAAATTTCTCGGGCTCGTTTACCATCAAGTGACAGTCTAAAATCGACGATGTCTTTTTTCTTAACGACTCGACGATGACTGGTCCAAGCGTCATGTTGGGAACAAAATGGCCGTCCATGACATCGACGTGCAGCCAATTCACTTGAGCTTCTTCCACCTCTTGAATTTCGCTCATGAGTTTTGAAAAATCCGCTGACAAGAGCGACGGCGCAAGAATGGGCGGCGAAAACAGAGCAATAGAACGGAGACTCATGACAACTTGATTCCTTTTCCTTTAAGGCCGTTTAAAAAGTCTTGGGCTTTTATGCTTCTTTTACCCTCTTCCTGAAGTTCGAAAATTTCATAAATCCCTTCGGAACATGCCACACACAAGCGTCCTTGGGATTCAAAAAGACTTCCCGGCGCCTTGGAGGTTTGCTCGGTCCGGAATTGCCCCGATTTTATCTTTATTTTTTGCGGCTGCGAAGTGCCCCAATAAAAACTCGTTCCTGGCCATGGATTCAAGGCTCGAACCTTGCGATCGATCTCGATTGCGGACACAGTCCAATCCAAGACTTCCATTTCTTTGGTTAATTTTTGCGCATAGGTTACGTTTGCTTCCTCTTGCGGCTGGGGCTTCACGGTTTGATTCAACACCCCGCGAAGGGTAGGCAAAATTAATTCTGCCCCCATTTGGGAAAGCCGATCATGGAGCGAGCTTGCGGTTTCGGTTGGTGATATTTTGGTTTTTGCTTGGAGTAAAATATCGCCCGCGTCTAATTTGGGTACGATCTGCATGGTCGTCACTCCGGTCTCGGCATCCCCACCTAAAATCGCCCATTGAATCGGAGCTGCCCCCCGCCACCGCGGTAACAGCGAAGAATGAATATTGATACACCCATAGCGGGGCGTTTGAATCACCGGCAGTTTTAAGATTTGACCATAGGCCACGATGACGAAAAAATCCGCATTCCATTGCTTCAACTGTTCCAAATGTTCCGGCGCCGAAACTTTTTCGGGCGTAAATACGGGAACGTGATTCTTTAGCGCCACTTGTTTTATGGGTGAAAACTGCATCTGCAAGCCGCGTCCGACGGGTTTGTCGGGTTGAGTGTAAACGGCGACGACCTGTACGGGCTCCGGAGCCGAATGATCTATAGACGAGTGCTCTATAGCCGAGTGATCTTCTATTTCGCTGCTTGTTTTACTATTTTCTTCAGTGGTCGCTTTAATAGCTGCCGGTCTCTTGCCCTCAGCAATCAACGCCTCCAAGACAGGAACCGCAAACTCAGGAGTGCCCATAAAAACAACCCTCACTCCGTTTCCCTTTCGCGACGCGCGCGGATGAGTTTCTTCTTTGCGAATTCTTTTTTGAGCTGACTTAAGCGATCAATAAATAACGTCCCCTCTAAGTGATCAAGCTCATGCTGAAGACATACCGCAAGTAACCCCTCGGCGAGCAAACTTTTCTGAAGTCCATCGATGTCTTGGTATTCTACTTTTATTTTTTCGGCCCGCTGAACCTCGGCCGTATATTCGGGCACGGACAAACAGCCCTCTTTCGTCGTATGGTGGCCTTCCTTTAATGTGATGATAGGATTGATCAAAATCAGGGGCTTTTTGCCTGAAATAATTTGCCTCTCGCCATCGACTACGACCACTTCCGCCGTTTGCGGCGGCACTTGCCCCTCGGGGATATCTTGGAGCGTATATTCGGTATCGACTACGATCAGGCGCTCTAACACTCCAACCTGATTTGCGGCAAGCCCAATGCCCGGGGAATCGTACATAGTTTCCAGCATATCGTCTGCCATTTTAAAATAGGTCTTCTCAACGCGCGCAATGGGCGCCGCTTTTTGAGCAAGGACAGCATCCGGAAAAGTGAATATTTTAAGTTTTGCCATGATCTTATCGCTGCATTCTTTTTAGCAAATAGACGGCCAATGCGCCAAACACAATTGTCGGAAGCCATGCGGCCACGATCGGCGAAAACGTCCCTTTCTGACCCAACGAAAGCGTAATCGAGTACCCAATCCAGTAAACAAAAGTAATCGCAAAGGCGATGCCGAGGTCTTTCGCCAAGCGCCCCTCCCGCGAACGGCTCGTTGAAAACGGAACGGCCAAAAGGGCCATCACTAACGGAATAAAGCTCATGCTAAAGCGGGAGTGAAGCTTCACCTCGAATCCCTTAGAATCGATCCCACTTTTTTTGTTGTTATCAATGAATCGAATTAACTCCTTGATGCGCAACCGGTCCACCTCTTGCTCGATCATTTTAAAGTCAGCAGGACTCTCCTTAATTTTTAACTCCCGCTTCTTAAAACTCTCCACAATCGCAAAACCCGTTTTTGGCTCAAAATGGGTGGTTTTTCCGTTGGTCAGCTCCCATCCACCCGAAGGCGTATAATTGGCGACCTCGGCCTGCAAAAACTCCTGGAGCTCAAAATCTTCCGAAAACACATACACGCCAATTCCTAAAATTTGATTCAGCTTGGGGTCAAACGTTCTTAAATTATAAATTAAATTTTTAGACCGATACCAAACCTTGTCTTGCTTCACATCAAGGTAAAAATCTTGTTTTTGTTTAATTTCCCGCCAGTAAAAAAGGGTCTTTTTTTCATGAAATGCAGGCAAAATTCGATCCTGGATGACCAAAGATGCACAGCACATCACAAACACGATCGGCAGGATCACACTCATGATTTGTTCGATGCTGATTCCAATCGAATAACAAGCGACTAGCTCATTGGTCTTACTCATGGCCGAGAGAGTCATCACGGTAGCCATCAATGCCGCAGGTGGCGCCACCATTACAAGCATTTTCGGTACGTCAAACGAGCACAGAATTACCAATTGATTTAAAGCATAGTCATTGAGCGAGGCAATCACATTCTGAAAAAAAAACAATCCCGTTAGCCCCAAGAGGGCCATCATCAGGTTCTTAAAAAAGGCTTCTGCAATGTAACGCGCTAGTATTTGCATGTAAACGAGGTTAAAGTAAGTCTATTATGACAGACGCGAACACACCACAGCAATCCCTTCCCTTGCCTAAAAAAGTCTCGGCCAAAAAATCACTGGTCGAAACAATTATTTCCCTGGGACCCGCGTTGCTTTTAGTTTTAGTCATTCGCTCAAGCGTCATTGAAGCCTTTAAAATTCCGTCCGGCTCGATGATTCCCACGCTGCTGGTCGGCGACCAAATTTTTGTAAATAAAATGTCTTATGGAATTCGGGTTCCGTTTACCGATTGGGTAGGGGATCGCCCGCTCTATTTTCTAAGACACACGCCTTTAAGTCGGGGCGATATCATGGTTTTTAAATATCCCGTTAATCCGGATATCTATTTTATTAAGCGGGTCATTGGGCTTCCGGGCGACACGATCGAGATGAAAGACAAAGTCGTTTACGTGAACGGGAAACCCTTCGAACGCACGCCGGTGCCTGTCGAGAAATTTGACGAAATTTTTAAATCGCTCGATGATTCCCAAGCCGAATATCCGAAAGAACACATGAGCGTGTTTTACGATAAGTTTGATCACACGACTGGTACGGTGATGATTGATCGGCAAAGTTATTTTTCGGAAAATTACGAACCCCATACCGTTCCCCCCGATAGCTACTTTATGATGGGGGATAATCGCGACAATTCAAAGGATAGTCGGTTTTGGGGTTTTGTGCCCTTTGATAATGTGAAGGGTAAAGCGAATGTGATTTGGCTTTCGTTTTGGGTCGATTTTGATGACTCATCAAAGTCAAAATTTAGGCCTGAGCGAATTTGGACGATTTTACATTAAGGGACGCTTTTCTTCTTAATCCCTTGCGATAAAACAACAAAAGCGAACGCATTCACGGCAATAAGCTCAACCCCCAATGTGTAGCCGTTAAAGATTCGAGCGCTCGTCAGATCGAGAGTAGCCGTAAAGAAAATCGCTCCCACCGCGACCCAGGGTATTTTCTTAGCCTGAAGCTCGATCGACGTAAAAATCCCAAGTCCAAAAAGCCCAATGAGTGGCCCGTACGTGTAGCCAGAACAACGTAATACCAAGTCAATGAGTGACTGGGCTTGAACAAAATAGATTCCCAAAATTAATCCGAAAATCAATACGGCTACGGCCACATGGGTAAAGCGAATAGGAATTCGACCTTTCCAAGACTTAGGCATCAGGTCGATTTCAATTGAACTTGCAATCGAAGGCAGAATGGTTCCTGCGCTACTAAACGTCGCAGCCGAGAGACCAATAATAAAAATCAATCCAGCAAAAATTCCAAGGTGTCCAAAGGCAAGCCCTGATAAGGTGCGGTCAAATGCAATGGCGCCTGTGGGCAAATGGGGGAGTTCAATTTGGTCGATCCGATAAACTTCTTGAGCCAGGGCACCTAGTCCCAAAAACACAAAGTTTACCACCAGCATCACGACCGATAAACTGAGCATATTTTTTTGAGCATCCCAAAGACGCTTGCAGCTCAGATTCATTTGCATAATATTTTGATCTAAGCCGTTCATCGAGGCCGTGATGAGCATCCCGCCCAGGATTTGCTTTAAGAAAAAATTAGGTTTAAGCGGGTCCGTAAAAAATAGCTGCGGCGCAATCAGTGTATGTAAAGCCTGTGGCAGCTTTTGCCAAAGGAATACTCCCAACCCTCCAATGACCGCAAGTAAAACCACCGACTGATAGGCCTCCGTCCACACCAAACTTTTGATGCCGCCCTTCACTGTGTAAAGTACAATTACGGCCATTGCAAAAAAGAAGGACCATAGGGGCGACCACCCGTAAGGCGCAAATAAAAATTGATGAAGAACCATTACCGAAATATAGAGTCGCGCGGCCGACCCAAAAGTGCGGGATGCAATAAAAAGAATGGAAGCCGTTTTCTGGGCTTCTGGTCCAAATCGATCTCCTAGATACGCATAAATCGAAATCACTTTGGTTCTATAATAAAGTGGTAACAAGATTGTGGTAATTACCAGGTAGCCCAGACTATAACCAAGGACAATTTGGAAGTAAGAATATCCCTGCGAAAATACGGTACCTGGCACCGAAATGAACGTGACACCCGAAACAGAATCACTAATCATTCCTAGCGTAATGAGCCACCAGGTGGAGCTATGACTCCCAATATAGTAATCCGAAAGCGTCGCTGCCCTTGACCGATAAAATGAAATCAAAAACAAGACCAACACGTACGCTACAATTGCGAAAAAACCAATTAACGGAGGAAAATGCGTTCCTACCGCGTCCACTGCGCGATCCGATCCATGACCTTTGCAATTCCAATTTGAACCGGCTCAGGCAACCGAATGACGATCCGGGCGAGCGAAGGACCGATCCGGTAGTACACCCAAACGAAGCCGCGCCCAACCGATTGCTGAAGTAAAACCTGATCTCGGTAACTTCTCAGTGAGCTTAGGGTGGAAGGCTCACAATACTCTTCCACAGCGGTAACCACGAAACACTTCCCCCCCCCAAGTCTTAAATGAGCATCTTTAAACATAGACCGATGGACCGCTTTTTCATTTAACAAGTATTTCCGAGCAAGTTCTGCGCACATGTGCTGGTAAGGCATTCCCTTGGAAAAATTAACAAATTTATCTAAATTATCTTTAATCGCGACGCGATCTTTCTTTTTCGAGCGGTCCTGTAGTTTCGCAATATCCCAAAAAATCCCGGACAAAAGGAGCATTTCAGCAACATCGCTTTTTGGATCGAAATCACCCGCTTTTAATTGTCCGGATTTTACTTTTTTAAACCGCTCAATAATTTGAAGGTAACGATAGTAGTGTTCCAACGCCTCTTTGTACTGCCCCCGTTGATAAAACATCACTCCCGCGCGCGCAATATCAATCCGTGTCCGAAACAGACGAATCTGGGCATTCCGTTCTTCACGCTCTAAATCTTCCTGAATTTTAGCCCGCATTCTTTCGGATGCAGATTCTCCACTCTTTTTCTTGGCCATCTCCTTATAGTTTACGCACTGTAGGGATCGACGTCTACCGTCAGTTGGAGATCTTCGATCTGAGCCATTTTTTTCACTCGCGCTGAAACTGTGAATAATTCCGTCACATTTTTGGCTTTAAAATACAAATCATACCGGTATTGATTTTTTACCCGTTGGAGCAATGCCTCCGAAGGCCCAAGCAATCGCGCTTGCTGCTCGTCACTTAATTCGTGGCGCAAGGCCTGGGCCATTCGCTCGACCTTTTGCTTCAAATGCTCTAGCTGCTCATGCTGCGCCCGATACCGGACAAATCGCGAAAAGGGAGGGTAGTGAAGCTCCCGCCTTAGCGCCAATTCGCCTTCAATAAACTGAGCTTGATCAAGTTCACCAGTTAAGATTTGGATGACCGGATGCCCAAGGTCGTATCCTTGAATTAAAACTTCTCCTAAGATTTCCCCCCGTCCGGAACGGCCTGCCACCTGAGTTAAGGTCTGAAGTGCCCGTTCAGAAGCCCTAAAATCCGGCCATTTCAGCAACATATCGGCAGAAACAATCACCACACAAGTCACCTTTGGAAAATCATGGCCTTTAACTAGCATCTGGGTTCCAATTAAAATATTGGCCTTTAAGTCTCGAAAGTCATCTAACGTTTGCTCTAATCTTCCTTGCGAGGTAATCATTTCGCGGTCTAGCCTTAAAACCTTGGCTCCGTTGATTAAAATTTTTAGTTCTTCTTCTAAAGTTTCCGTTCCCGAGCCCATGCCTTTTAGTTCGTGGCTTTGGCATTGCTCACAGCGGGATGGAATTTCAAATTTCTCGCCGCAAACATGGCAACAAAGTTCGCGCTTTCGTTGATAGTGGGTAAGCGAAATCGAACAATTCGAGCATTTCTTGATCCACCCACAATCCTTGCACAGCACAAACTGAGAGAACCCGCGCCGATTTAAATAAATCATGACTTGCTCGCCGCGATCAATGACGGCTTGAACTGCGCGAATGGTCTTAAGTGCAAAGACGGTTTTTACTTCGGGATGAACCACGGGGGCTTCCTCAATCAAAGAAATGAGCTTAACTTCAGGGAGGGGGCGCGCTGAAAAGCGCTGTTTTAACTCCAGAAGATGAATTTTGCCTTCCTTCACTTTTTGAATACTTTCAAGGCTTGGAGTGGCGCTCCCCAAGATGACCGGGCAGGACGCAAGCTTTGCACGGTACAAGGCTAAATCACGGGCTTGATACCGAAACCGCTCCTCTTGCTTGTAGGTCGCATCGTGCTCCTCATCCACAACAATAAGGCCTAAATTTACAAGTGGCGCAAAAATTGCGGAGCGGGCACCAACGATCACTCGGATTTCGCCCGATTTCACCTTGAGCCACTGCACTTGCCTTAGCCCCTCTGCGATCGCGGAGTGCCAAAGGGCAATCGGCGTATGGAGCGCTTGTTCAAAGCGATCTTTCAGTTGCGAAGTGAGCGCGATTTCTGGAACCAAAATCAATACCGATTTTCCCAGGTGCAGAGCGTGTTTTGCGGCTTCAATATAAACTTCCGTTTTACCGCTACCGGTAACACCTTGAAGTAAAAAAACCGAATCCGATTTAACTAAGCTTTGGCTTTTTATCTTCTCTAATGCCTGGTCTTGCTCTCGATTAAGGCTTCGTGTGGTGCGATTCTGCTGTTGCAATTCCTGGCGGGCTTTTGCTTTTTTACTCAAACCACGGGTCGCCTTTTTAGTCTCTGGACTAGGCGCAAAGGCACTAAAGAGGGCTTCCCCGAGTGGGTATTGATAATATTCGGCTCCAAATTTACAAAGCTTAAACACCTCTTCGGGAAGCGAAAATTCTGGGTCTATCTTTTGAGTAATTTCTTTAATTTTTACCGATTCAGCCGCACTGGGAACGGGAAGCCCCGCTTCGACAATACAGCCCACTACTTGAGTTCTTCCAAAGGGAACTTTCACCAGATCTCCGGCTTTTAAACCTAAAATCACGTCTTCCCGATAGGAATAATCATAGAGGACGTCTAACGGTCTAGGGACGGCAACCTTAGCGAACAAGACTAAGCCATTCACCAAAACTTCCACCCTCGTCGGAACCTTGGGCTTCGTGATCTTTTTTCGTCATGGTAAAATTATTCACCCGTTCTTTTTTAAGCTCGTACAGAAAGAGGTCCGAAGGACCAATGACCGCAGCTTTTTTAATCCGTACCACCTTTGGAATCATGCCCGCGCCCGTCGCCGCAAAAAATTGCTCCACTTGTAGGGCATTTTGATCGGCCGATTTGTATCCCGCAAACCAAAACTCGTCCTTTTCAATTTGGATTTGGGCGGGATCCCCCCATTCATAAACGGGACGATCATTGATTCGATTCATCCGCGGTTGGTCTTTTTCCGCGAGCTGTACCTGCAGCCGATCTAAATAGGCCATCACGTGCGAAAAGCGAGGATCAAGCCCCACTCCAAGCCACGCAAGTCCAAGCGGACTTAACTCTTCTACACTGGTCACTTTGTGAGACACCTTTTGCCCCGCAGACGTAAACAAGCTGACATGAACTTTATTCGACTCAAAATCGACCTGCAGGATCTCTTCCCATTTTTTTTGAGTACGGAGGTCAGTAATTTCGCCCGTCAGCTCTATTTTTTTTAGCTTTGATTTAGGCTTTACTTCTTGGCTCATAATGTAATTTGCGGGCAAAACATAGGCTCGCGCTTCGGGCAAATGAATCTGCCCGCTCATGAGCCAAATTAATCCAGCCCCAAAAGCAACTCCAAGAGACTTTAAGTGCTTTTTCATCAGAGCAATCAAACCTTCTTTAAGTTCTGGCCTCCGCAATCCGAACGTAAGAGTCGCGTCTAAGTACCCCAAGCGGTCCCCCGTATCGTAACGGTCCCCCGTGAACTCGTGGGCAAGTAATCCTTTAGAACGGGCGAGCATCAACAACGCATCGGTGAGCTGAATTTCGCCGTTTGCACCTGGACGCGTATTTTCGATACATTTAAAAATTTCTGCATCTAGTACGTAGCGGCCCGGAATAGCGAACCGAGAAGGCGCTTGTTCTTTTTTGGGTTTTTCGATTAAGTCGGTCACGGTCATGGTCTTAGGAACACCCTGAAGCGGTTGTCCTCCCACGATTCCATACTTGATCACATCTTCGGCCGCAACTTCCATCACCCCGACCACACTTTGGTGGTGTTGGTCATAAATATTCATCAACTGACGTGTGCAAGGCAACATCGGATAAGGGGTGTCGATTAAGTCATCTCCCAGCAAAATCGCAAACGGATCCTGACCCACTACCGATTTCGCGCAGCCAATGGCATGACCAAGCCCTAACGGCTCTTTCTGATAAACCACAATAATGTTGCAACTGTCTGCAATTTTCTTAATGTCGCGCGCCACGTCCTCTTTACCGGACTTGACTAAGCGATCCTCTAACTCATAGTTATAAACAAAATATTTTTCGATCGACTCTTTATTCCGCGCTGAGATCAGAACAACATCTTGAATGCCACTATTTACGGCTTCTTCTACAATGTAATGAAGCATTGGGCGATCAATGATTGGAATCATCTCTTTGGGAATCGATTTCGTGACGGGTAAAAAGCGAGTTCCTAAACCCGCCGCAGGAATGACCGCTTTTTTTACTTTTTGATTCATATTGCAAACATACCCCAGACAGGCTAACCAAATATAGAGGATGCCTAAAATAAATTTAAGAAATTTATGCGCTTTAACCCTTTTCGCTTTACTGATTGCCCAAAATCTCGCTCACTCCACGGAATACCTTAGTCCAAGAGTCCTCTCTTTAGGCGGTGCGGGCCGGGCAGCCCCACTCTTTAACGATTCCATTTATTTAAATCCATCTTACGCATCGTTTACCCCGTCGTATAATATTTCAACAGGCTACACGTGGTTTACGCCCGGACGAAGTTACAACGCCTCAATCCAGGATTCTAGGACCGAGTTATTTCAAGCGGGGATTGGCTTCACCCGGAGAGAACAAAATGGAGCAATTAACTTTGGAGCAAGCAAAATTGCGGTGGAACATTTAGGCTTTGGTCTGGGTGCAAAACTCATCATTGACGATGGAACGAATAACATCACCACCGATAGCACCTTTTCTGCTTCGTTTCTTGCGGCCTCCTGGTTTACTTCGGCCATCATCATCGACAATATTTTTCAATCGGACGCAGGCCTAGCGCGGAACCTGTACCGTACCTTTTATTTAGCGACCAAATTTACCACCCTCGAAGTCGTTCAGATTTATATCGATCCATTCTATTCCCCTTCTTACACGAGCGGTGCGAAAAGTGGCTATTCGGCGGGAATTGAGCTTGGATTAATGGCCGATTTTTTTGCCCGCTTTGGAAAATTTCAAGATGCCGACATCCCTTACCTGAACACCCGCGGGTCTGGGATTGGGTTAGGTTTAGGATGGGTAGGTCCAAAAGTTGCCTTTGATTACGCCTACCACCACGTCACTCAAAATGACTTAAATTTAGGAATCGTCAGTGCACATGCAATCTCCATGACGGTATTTTTTAACTAAAAACTGTTGATCAGATCCTGAAACCGAGTCAAAGTTAAAACTCAAATGACCGACTACCAAAAAGTTAAATTACTCACGTTAAATAAGTTAAAAAAGGCCCTTCTTCATTTTGAGTATAGCGCAAATAAGGTCAAAAACTTAAAGACAGATGTTGCTTTGCTTTCCGAAGAGGAACTAGAGGTTTGGGAAAGCTTTTCTTCAAGGTTTTCTAGATTGACCGATATTTTCCTGAGTCGCTGGCTACGCGTCCATATCTTGGAACAAGATCCCGCTTTTCGGGGCACATTTAGGGACTTATTAAATTGGGGAGAAAAACAGGGCCTGCTAACGGAATCAACGCGATGGTTTGCCATCCGCGAACTGAGAAATAAGTCCGAGCATGATTACGATGACGAAGATATCTCTTTTTTCTTTAAATCATTACTGCTGGAAAGTAATTTTGTGATGAGCGAAATCAAAAAGGCGGTTGCTTGAGGTTATTTTTGCATGAGACTTGATCCTGCCCAACAACAATTGATTTGCCATACCCTGCAGACTTTTTTCAAAAATTGCCCCATCGAAATTTTTTTATACGGATCACGGGCTAATGATGCACTTCTTGGCGGCGACATTGATTTACTTGTTATTGTTCCCGATCCCGTTTTATATCATGAAATTAAGTTAAAACAACACGTCGTCTTGGCCGCTCTTAAAACGGGACCCACGATTGGTGATCAAAAAATTGATGTGAAATACATTTTACCGAATCAGGTCACGGAGCCCTTCTGCGAGCTAATCCTCAAAAATGCGGTAAAGTTAAAACTACCCTAGCAATTTTAATAAATTAATTTTACCCGACCCGAAAGGGAACGCACAATTTCTCCGTTTACGTCCGGATAAAGGCCCCTCAAGGCGTCTAACGTCAACACCTCCGCGACACCACCCCGTGCAACCACAGCGCCCCTGTTCATCAAGATGAGATCGTCACTGACCTCGGATAAAAAATTTAAATCGTGCGAAGAGAGGACGAACGTCATGCCGCTTTGCGCTTGTTTTTTCAAAATCATGCCCGCTTGCAGTAAGCGATCCAAATCTAATTTTGAAAAGCTTTCATCTAAAACAAGCACGTGAGGATTTTGAATCAGCGCGCGCGCAAACATCACCCACTGTTTTTCGCCCTCACTTAAGGTGGAGACCACTCGTTTTAAAAAGGGTTCAAGTTTTAGTTCGCGCACCAGTTCAACTGCATTTTGCGGCTTCTCGGAAAATTTTTGCCCTAAGTCTAACAGATCTCGAACCTGCACTTCAAATGGCGACGTGAAGTCGCTCGCAAGGTACATGATATTTTGAACCCGATCATGCGCGCGTTGACTTGGGGTGATTCGTACTCGGTCCACCCAAACTTCTCCGCTCTGAAAAAGGGGATTTACTCCGCAAAGCGCTCTTAGCAATGTGCTCTTTCCAGACCCATTGGGTCCATAAACTCCGACAATGCTCCCTCGATTGATCTCAAGCGAAGTCTCGTCTAAAAGCGTCTTGCTTCCCGAATTTTTCCCCTCCGCTGTTTGAACTTTTACCTTCCTGACCGAAACGTACATCATGGCTGATCCTCAAGGGGAATCACGGTCGTTCCTTTTCTTTTTTGACGAAGCAGAACCAAGATAAACAAAGGTGCGCCCAACAGAGCCGTGACCGCGCCCACGGGTAGCTCGTGGGGATCACTGAGTGCGCGGGCCAACCCATCACTGAGCGTTAAGGTTGCTGAACCCAAAACCAACACGAGTGGGAGGAGCGCCCGATGCCTTGGCCCCACCATTCGCCTCGCCCAATGAGGGACCATTAATCCCACAAAACCAATCATTCCAGACGCACTCACACAAAGACTCACCAAGACGGAAACCACGACGACCATCTGCAATTGAGTTTTGGAATACGAAACTCCAAAAGATTCTACCCACTTTTCGCCGAATAAAAATGCGTCTAGATTTTTTGCATGGAACTTAAAAAAAACAGCTGCAACCCCCGTAAATGCCAAAAGGACCAACGCCGTTTTAAGCTCTACTCGCGATAAATCGCCTAAGAGCCAATAGGTCACCGATTGAACCCCTACCGGATCAGAAAGCGCCATCCAAACCGACAGGAGACTTGAGCACAATAAACTAAGCATCATTCCAATAAGAAGGGTCGTCTCTGTGGCTTGACCAGAATGACGGACCAATTTTAAAAGCAGAAACAAAACGCCGAGCGCACCAAGCACGGCCCCACCATTTAGCCCCAAAATAACGAGACTCACTTTAAACGAGCTAGAGACGGCAGCACCCAGGGCTGCGCCCGATGCGATGCCTAACGTATACGGCTCGCTCAGCGGATTACCGAGAACAGTCTGAAGGACTGCACCGGTCATTGCTAAGGCCCCGCCGATGGCCACTCCTGCGATCATTCTTGGAAGCCTAAGTTCGCTCAAAATCAAAGCGCCTTGCGACCAATCCAGTTTGAGGAACAGCGAAACCGCGATCGAAACGAGCAAAAAAATAAAACCAGAAAT
>CAIMNF010000146.1 GCA_903842755.1 Oligoflexia bacterium | reverse complement strand
TTGGAAGCGGAAAATGCTTGAATGCAAGCTTGATTTTGTTTCCGTATTTCTTTTTCACTGCGTCCACAGTTACAGCTGCTTTTGAGCAGAATGGACATTGGAAGTCCGAAAATTCTACGACCGTTACTTTTGCGCTTTCGCCCCCAGTGATCGGTGCTTCGCCCACTTCTACTTTGATGTTAGATTTAGGCTTTTTGAAGTAAACTTCAACAGGCGAGTTCTTGGTTAGCTTTGCAATATACGCTTGAACCGCATCATCTTTCTTTTGTTCTTTCATGTAAGAATAAATGCGTTCTTTTACTTGGTCGTTAATATTGCTTTCAGGAATATTCTTTTCTTTTACGAACTTTTTATAATCGGCATCGCTGATTTTGATTTCGCCTTTAAGAATTTTTTTGCTGATAAATTCTTCAGGAGACGCGAGGCCTTCTTTTTTGGCTTCCGTACCTAAAATTTTCTCCACTAATAGCTTGTTGAGTTGGGACATCTTGAGGTCATATTCTTGCTTTTTAAGCTGCAGAATTTCTAATTGAGCATCACCAATGAGTTGTTCTTCAGTGATGGTTTCACCGTTGATTTTTGCAACCACTCCCGCGCTGGGAGCGTCTTTGAAGATAAAGTTAATTTTCGCTTTGGCAGAATCGCTGGTGCAGGCAACTCCTACAACAATTGCAATCGCGATGACTACTGAGCTAGCGCCAAATGCGCTGAATGTACGTTTCGAGTTCATTTTATAAGGTCCTTTCATGGGGTTAGTCGTACTCCTATGGTAGGGGAGAGTCACACCGGGCGCAATGAAAAACCATTTTTTTTGCAAGAATCCGTCCCCGCATTACGCCCAATCCAACTATAAATTCAACTCCGGTCCAGATCCACATGTACAGTGGCGGTACTTTCTTGAACTGCGTTACGACCAACATGGCCAGGAAATTGAGTGCAAAAAAAAAGGTCAATAAGACCGGTTGAGCGGCTAAGGGTCTTTGACGAATCATGGCCCCGCAGCGCGCACAACTTCGATGATCAAGTGCGGAAGAATCGGTTCGGCTTTCTTTCATAAGGTCTGAACTAGGTCATGGATTCTAAGCAGTCCCGCGATTTCTCCTGCAGTATTCACCACGGGAAGAACACTGATTTGGCTCTCGCGTTCTTCCATTAACCGAAGTGCGTCATAAGCAAGTAAAGTCTCGATAATCGTAATTGGCTTTTGGGTCATGATGTCGGCCGCGGAAAATTCAAAAAAACGATTTTTGTGTTTCAAGGCACGGCGAATATCGCCATCGGTGATTACACCAACTAGTCGTTTTGCTTCAACGACCAACACTGCGCCTAGTTTCTTTTCGGTGGCCAGGTTAAGAACGGTTTCAATGGTTGCGCTCCCGGTCACAACGGGACAGTGGTCAAGCGAATGCATCATATCTTTCACTTGAAGTTGAAGCCTTCGGCCGAGCGAGCCACCAGGATGGTTTTTTGCAAAATCGTTTGCGGAAAAGCCTTTTCGCTTCATGAGCGCCATTGCAATTGCGTCTCCCAACGCTAACGTCAGGGTCGTGCTGCTGGTGGGCGCAAGGTTATGGCTGCAGGCCTCTTCAGAGACGTGCGCATCAATCCAAAATTGGCACTTTTGACCAAGCTGCGATTCTTTATTGCCACCCACGCCGATCAAAGGAATGCCCCTAGCTGTGAAATAGGGAATTAAGGTCATCAGTTCTTCTGTATTTCCGGTATAGCTAATCGCAAAGGCTACATCGTGCTCGGTCACTACACCTAAGTCCCCGTGGAGAGCTTCCGTAGGGTGAACAAAAACAGCCGGTGTACCCGTGCTTGAAAAAGTAGCCGCAATTTTTGCGGCAATTTTTCCGGATTTCCCAATTCCTAACACGATGATTTTTCCGCCGCGTTGGGTGCGGTCAAAAATAAACTCGATTGTTTGGTCAATCGTGATCGCCGATTGGGCATGATTTAAGTACCGTGCAACGCATTCCGAAAGGGCTTGAGTTTCTAGCTGCAGGACACGGGTAAATTCCAAAAAGTTTCGGTTCATGACCCTTACCGTATCTCAAAAATGCTTTAGTTGCGAGAGGTGGCTGATTTGGTACACTTTAAAGTATGAGTGTGCAAAAGGGGATCCGAACCGGAGTTTTTGTGTTAGGAATTTTAAGCTTAAGCGTTTTCATGGAAGGATGCGCCAGTGCTTATTTAAAAATGGTCGGTGCGGATACAGGGCTTGTCTATAGCAAGATCTTTGTGGGTGATTTTGAGTTGATCAAAAAACAAGTTTACGAGGCGCTCAAAACGACGCCAAACACGGAGGATCAAGAACATTATACTTTTCAGACCAAATGGGTCGATAATACGGTGCAATTGAATGAGTTGCATTCGGACGGAGGAGTGACTCCCTACGTGAAAGCGCAATATCGTTTCTTGGTCAGCTTGGCTAAAGGGTTTTTGGATGGCAAGCCGTCGGTCAAAGTGAGCGTTCAAAAGGAACAGCAATACCAGAGAGACGTTCTCGAAGGGTGGAAAAATATTGAGTCGGACGGCATTGCCGAAAAGTCATTTTTGTACCGAGTGGGGCAATTGATCAAATATGCCACGCGTCTCGAAAATGAAAAAAATCAAAAGCTCCGCCAGCAATTAAGAAACGCCGAAGACTCACCCTGAATTTAATAAATTTTCGAATTCTTTTAAGAGCTCTTCATCGCTCTTGCTCATTTCTGCTGCCGGAGCTGGCCCTGCGACCGCTTTATCTTCGGTTGGGGCACTAAGAGCTGAATCGATACTGGACTCGACGCTAGCCGCAATGGATTCGAATTTGTCTGCTGGCTTTTCCGCCGCCGGTTCGGGAGCTGGTGCCGACGCAGCTGGTGGAGCAGCTTTGACTTCAGGAGCAGCCTCAATCGCAGGTTCAGGAATAGGTGGGACTAGGCTCACCGGGCTGGGTGCGGGAGCAGATGTTGCTGGGGGAATGGCCGATTCTCCATTTAATAAAGAATCGATCGAGGCCTGATCGAGGGATGGGCCTTTTGGAGCCGTAGGCGCCACCGTTATTTCCGGCTCGCGTGCGGCGGGCGGAGGAGCCGGTTGAGGTCTTGCTGCGGCTTGAGAGGCTGCTTCTTCGATTTTCTTTTTGAGCTGTTCGTTTTCTTGTTGGATCCGTTTAATGTTGGCCAGATCGTCTTCGAACATGTTGTATTCTTCGAGTTGCTGTTCAAGAAGTTTGATTCGTTTTAGAAGGTCATCGTTTGCACCGCCACCTGCTCCCCCGGCTGCCGTTGGATTTTTCTTAAAGTTTTCGACTTCCTGACTGAGTTTCGCTTTTTCAACATTGATGTTCACGATCATGCTTTCTTTGTCCGCGAGTTGAGTTTCTAGCGCCTTGAGGCGTTCTAAAAGCTCCGGAGACATTTTGCCGTCTCCAATCATTCCCGCGATACTGCCCGCACCGGCAGTCGCCCCAGAGCCTCCTGCAAAACCAGCTCCACCGGAAATTCCAGCACTTCCACTTCCGATACCGCCGCCTATGCCCGCGCCATTTCCGGTTCCCAAATATTGCATTGAGGATTTTCCGGCCATGAGTCCTTGATAAAGCTGATCCACATGCGCGCTGTCAATTTGATTGTTAGAGGCAGAGAGTATTCCAAACAGTTGAGTTCGGATAAACTGCGCTTCGTTAATCAGTTGGCTTAAATATTCTTTTACAACGCCGGAGGGGACATGATGCGGATTCGAGCCGAGTCGCCTCCGATTCAGTGCCCAGTGATAGCAATAGTAACCCAGGAGCGCAAAAATCGAACTGGAGGTAAAAAGCAATAGCTCGTCCGTAAACTTTGAAAAGAGATAGACAAATGAAGTCATAATTAAAGGTCCCTCCTAGACCTATACTACTCTTTTTATTTTACACTATATTTAAAAAATCAGTCAAAATTAAATGAGCTTGATCAAGGGAAGGTGAAGTGGGGAATTTGACGCTAATATTTCTTTGTCATAGACCTGGAAAGGCTCGCCCGAAAAATCGGTCACTTTTCCGCCCGATTCTCTGACTAAAAGTGCTCCTGCAGCCATGTCCCAGGGAGAAAGGTGTCGTTCCCAAAAACCGTCAAATACGCCGCGCGCTGTGTACGCTAAGTCTAATGCAGCACTTCCCGGTCTACGAACGGCTCTGGCCACCATGCTTACTTTTTCGAAGGTGCTCATTTCGGTACTTAGTAAATTGCGCGCGCTATAAGCAAAGCCCGTTGTAAATAATGCGTTACTCATGTTTTTGGTTTCAGAGACCTGCATCCGGGTGCCGTTGACAAATGCGCCTTTTTTTCGAATTGCTGTGTACAACTCATCTAAGATGGGATGATACGTCACCCCGACTTCGATCTCATTTTCAATGACCGCCGCAATGGTTACACAAAACATAGGGAAGCGATGAATGAAGTTGGTCGTCCCATCGAGTGGATCTAAAATCCACATCCCGCGCTGGCCCTCTTTTTGTCTTCCTTCCGAGTTTGTCTCTTCGGTGAGTAATCCGAAACGGGGTTCGCATTTTTTAAGAATGTGGATCGCCGCTTTTTCTGCTTCCATGTCGGCATTTGTGACCAAGCCCTGATTGCCCGATTTTTCTTTAATTCTCAGTCGGTTGCTTTTGAAGTGTTTTCGGATGATTTTACCGGCCGCATAGGCGGCGTCGACCGCACCCTCGAGCAGCGCTTTTTTTGAGATTTTAGTCTGTGAGGTGACTTTCTTTTCCTTCATTCTTCAAAAAGCCTATCGGTAAACGCATTTGACTGAAAGGGATATTTTAACGGTAAAAATAAAAGCCGAGACTTTTAAGTCCGGTATCGGTATGATTTGACCATTCAGGTTAAACCCATGATTGAAAATTCAGAATCACTTCTCCCCTTGCCGCATTCAAAAGAGGTTAAATTAAAAGCCCTGACCCTCGGGGTCGAAGAAACCTCGTTGGATGAGCTGGACCGTCTTTTAGGTACGCTCGAAGTAGACGTTCCGCAGCGGATTTGTGCGCCTGTACGAAAAGTAATCGCTGGAACTTATTTTGGTACCGGAAAACTTGAGGAGATCGCCTTGTTGGCGGCCGGTGAAACCGCACCTAAAAAAGAAGGTGTGCGCGGCAAGTTTAATGCACCTCAACGGCCAGATGCAGACGGGATCGGGGTGGATTTTGTAGTTATTGACGTGGAACTCTCGCCCCGCCAAATGCAAAATATCGAAAAAATTATTGGGAAGCCCGTACTGGACCGCGCAGGAATTATTTTAGAAATTTTTTCAAGGCACGCCAGAACTCGAGAAGCGAAAACTCAAGTGGAACTTGCAAAGTTGCAATACGTCCTGCCACGCCTTGCCCATTTATGGAGCCACTTTGAGCGACAGCGCGGCGGTGGAGTGGGCAACAAGGGGATGGGAGAGAAACAGATTGAAGTGGACCGACGCCTGGTCAAACGAAGAATTCAGGTTCTACGCGAGCGTTTAAAAGTTATCGAAAAAGAAAGACATGTTCAACGTGGAACACGCGACAGTGTCATGAAAGTCGCTTTGGTGGGGTACACCAATGCTGGAAAATCTACGCTCTTAAATGCGCTTACCGAGAGCAAAGTGTTGGCCGAAGATAAACTTTTTGCCACGTTAGACGCTACGGTTCGGGCCTTAAACCCCGATAGCCATCCGCCCATCGTCGCCATAGATACTGTCGGCTTCATTCAACGCATTCCGACTTCTCTCATTGCGTCCTTTCGCTCTACACTTGAGGAAATTTCTGAGGCCGACTTGATTGTACACGTGGTAGATGCATCTTCGCCTCAAGCCAAGGAACAATATGAAACCACCTGCGAAGTTCTCAAGGACCTGGAGTGTGATCAAAAAGATAAAATGATCGTCCTCAATAAAGCCGATCTTTTAAAAACCCCCGGCCAATTAAATGCGGCCAGAGTGGTCATGCCAGGAGCGGTTCGCTTAAGTGCGCTTGATCCAACTGCGGTAAAAAAATTACGAACGCAAATTTTAGATTTTTTTAAAACCAAAATGGAAGTATGGGAAATTGTCGTTCCCTATAGCGAAGGAAAATTACAGTCTCAACTGAAAGAATTTGGAGCAATTCAACAGGAGCGCTACTTGGAAAAGGGAATTTTTTATAAAATTCAATTGGACGCATCTTTGGCTAAGAAATTGGGAATTAAGCGATATGCGATGTCGAAGTAGGATTTTTTGGGCGCAATTTTTTTGTCTCATTTTAATGGTTGGAATTTTTAGCCAGTGTGCGTGGGCACTGCCTTGGCTGGTCAGAACTCCTGCAAAAAAAGTGGGAGACCGATTCACCGTTAAAGTTCAATTGGTGCAAGACGGAAAGAAATACGTGGTTCCTTTTTGGCTTGATCCTCATGCAAAAGAGTCGCTTCTGGATACTCCCTTGATTAAAGATTTAGGATGGTTAAATTAAATCATTTACCAAATCCGGCTGGGACATTCTTTGCTGGTGATTGGTTTCTTGTTTTACAATTACTCCATCTCGGAGCAAAATTATTTTTTGCGCGTGCTCGGCCACGTCGCGC
>CAIMNF010000145.1 GCA_903842755.1 Oligoflexia bacterium | reverse complement strand
GGCTTTAATCAGAGAGGCAAGTTGCCGCGTCGTGACTGCGACTTCGTCCTGACTGACTCTTGCTCCAAATAATCCACCGGAGCTTCCGCTACCCGCGCCGCCCGAAGCCCCGCCGCCCGCTTTTTTTGCTGCGGATTTTTCGGAAATTTCAGTCACCATTAAGCCCTGTTTTTTGAGCTTTTGCCGAGCCGTCTTCATGGAGTCGGATTCGGTCATTCCTTTGGTTGTTTTACCGTCGCTGCTAATTGCTTTGTATTCGAATAAGGCCATGGGGTGTACCTAAATTTTCCTTATGTGGCGTCTTCAGCGTGAGTTGCGCGGAAAAGCTCGTCAATGGTGGTGAATCCTTGCATAACTTTTGCAACGCCGTCTTCCCGAAGCGTGACCATGCCTCGTTCGATTGCTGTTTTTTTAATGGTTCCTGCGTCGACGTTTCGTACAATCAGCGAACGAATGTGATCGTCAATTTGTAAAAGTTCATGAATCACGGTCCGACCGGCATAGCCACTGTTCGAGCAGCTGGGGCAACCTACTGCTTTATAAATCGTCGCACCGACGGGGACGGAGCGCATCCCCATTTCTTGAAGCTGAAAATCGGAGGGCTCGTGGGGCTCACGGCATTTCATGCATACGCGCCGAATTAACCGTTGGGCAATCACTCCTAAAAGCGAAGACGCAATCATGAAGGGCTCGACACCCATATCGACAAGTCGGGTCGTGGAGCTAGACGCATCATTTGTGTGGAGGGTAGAAAGCACCAAGTGACCCGTCAGAGAAGCGTTGATGGCAATTTCTGCGGTCTCTTTATCCCGAATTTCCCCGACCATGATTACGTCTGGGTTTTGCCGCAAAAATGACCGAAGCGCTGCCGCGAACGTAAGCCCTATTTTAGGATTGGCTTGAACTTGATTGATCCCAGGAATTTGATACTCGACCGGATCCTCTACCGTCATAATGTTTCGCTCGGGCGAGTTCAGTTTAACCAAGCACGAAGAAAGGGTAGTGGATTTACCGGAACCCGTTGGCCCAGTGACCAAGATAATTCCGTATTTTTTAAAAATCATTTTCTCGATCGCATCACACGACCGCGGCGAAAACCCCAATTTAACGAGTTCCAGTGGCGTACCGCTTTGCTCTAAAATCCGCATGACGACGCGCTCGCCATGCGTCGTGGGCACGGTCGAAAGACGGATATCCACGTCCTTCCCGGCTAATTTAATTTTAATCCGACCATCCTGGGGGAGTCGCTTTTCGGCGATGTCCAATTGTCCCATGACTTTAATCCGCGACGAAATGGCGGCATGAGCGCGTTTGGGTTGGCGGATAATATCGTACAGAACGCCGTCCACCCGAAAGCGTACCACAAATTCTTTTTCAAAAGGTTCAATATGAATATCCGAGGCCTTTTCTTTCACTGCACGAAAAAGCAGCGAGTTCACAAATTTAATCACCGGCGCGTCGTCTTCGGTCGCTTCAAGGATATCGATCGGGCCTTCTAGGTCGTAATCCTCTTCTGCAAATTCACCCTCAATATTGCCTACAATTTTTGAGGTGCTGCGCTCGTAGACTCGGTTAATCGCATCTTGAATCCGAATCGGGGTGCTCACTACAATTTTAATTTTGATGCCCATTAAGGCTTGAAGATCCTCGGCAATGGTGGGGTTAAACGGGTCGGACACGGCTACCGTCAGAACTTCTCCCAAGGCTTCCTGGGTTTTATGGAGCGGAATGATCTCTTTCGTTTTTGCATAATTGATCGGTAAATTCGAAATCAAATTTGCATCAATTTCTGCAGATTTCAAATCATCTAAATAAGTGAGGCCCAATTGAATGCACAGGGCTTTCATGATTTCATGGGGTAAGATATAATTATTCTTCAGCAAAATTTCGCCCAAAAGCCCGCCTTTATCCTTTTGTTCGGCAAGGGCGGATTCTAGTTGCTCCTCTTTCAGTGAGGTGTGCTTTAAGAGAATCTCTCCAATCCGATCTGGTGGACGTCGTTCGTAGCGGTGCGGATTAAAGCTCATCCGTTACCTCGAACTTCCGGTGCCGAAGCAGGCGGAGGGTTTGCAATGGAAGGCGGAGGCGGTACTTGATCTGCCGGAGGCAGCGTTAACGTATCGTGAGTATTCTCTACAGGCGCAGGGCCGGGATCATGATTAAGAGTGGATTCCTTCCCTTTTGGAAGATCCTCGTCTTCCAGATTAAGATTCTTTTTGGAACTATAATCGCGGCTAATTTTCTTAATGTCGGGTAAGCTGCGAATGATTTTATTTCGATCTTCGCGGTGCAGGTCTTCACCACCCATTGCTTTTTCGACAAACTCGTCTCGTTCTTTGAGTTTTTGGTCGAGCACTTGGCGGATTTTGTCGTATTGGCGCACAATTTTTGGAGTAATAAATAACATGAGGTTTGTTTTTTCGATCGAATAATCGCGGCTCTTAAACAGCCATCCTAAGAGTGGAATGTCTCCCAACAAGGGGACTTTATTGACGGACTCTGTAGATTTATCGCGATTTAATCCACCAAGCACCAACGTGTCACCGTCGGCCACATTGACGACCGTTTCAATGACCCGCTTCACGGAAGCAGGAAAGGTATCT
>CAIMNF010000144.1 GCA_903842755.1 Oligoflexia bacterium | reverse complement strand
TTTAAAGAAGAGTTTCAAAAAATTGGACGAGCACTTTGGGTTTATCCAATCACAAGTATTTTTGGAATTTGGACGGTAGTGGGATATTATTATCAAAATTTAGGAATTGATCCACGGCTTGCCATTTCGTTTTATGTTAACGTTCGTGTCTCCAACCACCTAAAACCGGATTGGGCCGCACATCCTCGGTTTTTTGTGTGGTTTGTAATTTTAGCGGCAATGAGCTTTGGGGGTGCTCGATACGCGACCGACAAAAGGTATAAGCTTATTTGTACTTGGGTGGGTGCTAGTTTTTTTCTTTTTTTAATTGGGCTTACTGCACAATTTTCAGGCGAGGCGTCGATTATGAAATTCTATTGGTACCGGTTTCCCAATATTATTCTTCCTTTCTTTTCCATCTTTGGATTGGCTATTCTGTCGGAAAAAATAGTTGCGAGATTAAAACTAAAAAGCCCCCACTTTTCGCATGTTCCTAAAATTTCCATTCTTGCTTCTATTGTAATCTTAACCCACAACGGAGCGAATTTGGGCAGGATGGCCTATCATCGATTTCGGTCAGGTGAGTGGAATTTCGACGCGACTGTTGGTGCTGAGTTGTCGCAGACGCTGCAATTTATCAGAAGTTCAACCCCGAGGGATTCAAAATTTTTGGTAAGCCCCTTGATAAAAAACTTCTATTTGATTGCGGAACGGCCTATGTTTGTAAATTACTATACCACACCGCAATCGGAGGTGGATATCGGGGAATGGCGAGATCGCTTAATTCAATGTAATCAGAGACAAGAGATTGATCGCGAACATTTACACGACATTGGAAAGAATTTTTATAAGATGAGCGCCGCCGAAATTAAAGAGTTGGGACAAAAGTATCATTTAGATTTCTACTTAGGCAAAAATCCTGATTTAAAGGAGTTTAAAGCGGTATATCACAATACGATGTATACCCTTTATTCGCTTAAAAATGAATAAGACGATTCAGTTTGACTTAGGAAAAGTGAGGATTAAGGTATGCGGTGAAAGTCGAATGGTGGAGCCATTTGAATTAACCTTTGATTCGATTTCGCCTGAAGCAAATCAGAATCTAAATCAGTTAGATTTTATTTGGGATAAGCTCGGCGATCATTTTGACCGTACATTTACGGTTACGGGCTTAGAATATTGTTTTGCTGATGTTAATCAAGTGCGAATCTTGTGCCGAGCGAAAGCCATACGCTCGTACCTGCCAAAGCCCTGGTTAAGGTTTTTTAGTCCGATGAATAAAACTTTAGACGAACTCAGAGCATACGTTCTTTTGAAAAGACTGATAGAGCCTCTGGCACAAATTGAGCTAATCCAGCAGGAGCAAAGTTTTATTCATGCAAATTCCCTGGTTAAAAATGATCGTGCCACTTTAATCTCAGGGAAAAGTGGATGCGGTAAGTCTTCACTGTCCATGTTTTTAATAAAGAATCGTGAATACAAGCTTCTCGCCGATGATTTGACTTTGATTGATCAGTCACGACACGCACACCGGTCCAGAAAAAGTTTGGTTCAATCTCACGTGTTTTCTAATGGACTCGGGGTTCAGGATTTGCGCTGGAAGTTTCAATCCATACTTTATGGAAAAGAAAGCCTACGCAAAGAAGTTATTCCTTCGGTCCATGTTTACGAACATTCAAGGGTACCCATTCATCGACTAATTCATTTGGAACGGGGTGGTGCCCAAGCGTTAAACCTAATTGAAGTGGATGGAGAATTAGGAAGAAGTTTAGTTTTAGAAAGAATTGAAAAAGACATTATGCGAAGACACTTCTTAACCTTGCCTTTGAGCCCTTCATGGAGAGAGAAGCGAGAACACGCAAGTCCGCTCTTGAAGCGGCTTCTGGCTGGAGTTTTTGAGAAAACTCAGATATCCA
>CAIMNF010000143.1 GCA_903842755.1 Oligoflexia bacterium | reverse complement strand
GATTAGTTGGTCTAACCGGAAGCGGATTTGGTGGCTACCCTATGCAGTTCACTTGGCGATTGCGGGAGCAATCTTTTACTTTACTCAAAACGCATGGATTGGAGTTGCGTACTGGTTAGGAATCATGAGCCATCCCTTTCAAGGCTGGCTCGTCAATGCGTTCGCCCATCGTTTTGGTTACAAAAACTTTGATAATCACGACGAATCCCGAAATAACACTTTAGTCGCATGGTTGGTGTTCGGCGAAGGTTTTCAAAACAATCACCATGCAAAACCGGAATCGGCAAAGTTTTCCGTCAAATGGTACGAGATCGACCTGGGCTACGTGCTCTGCTTAATCGCCCAATCGTTAAATGCGGTTCACTTCCGTGAAACCACGGTTGGCCCGAACGACTGACAGACAGGCATCATCGAAATCGAGTTAATATTTACACGAGGAGGGAGTGCGGCAACCCAAGCGACCGTTTCGGCGATATCTTCGGGCAATAAGGGCTCAGTTCCCTCGTAAACTTTTTTTGCGCGCTCTAAATCCTGCTTGAAGCGAACTTGAGAAAACTCCGTGTCCCCACAAAGCCCAGGTTCAATATCGGTGACCCGCACGGCAGTGCCTAGCAAATCCGCTTTAAGATTTAAACTAAATTGCTTTACAAATGCTTTCGTTGCTCCGTAAACATTCCCTCCCGGATAAGGAACCTCGGCTGCAATGGAGCCAATATTAATCACATGCCCACGATTTCGTTTTACCATTCCCGGCAGCACCGAGTGCGTACAGTTCATCACCCCGTTGATATTGGTTTGAACCATTAATTCCCAATCCTCGATAGAACACTGATGCGCGGGTTCCAATCCTAAACCTAAACCCGCATTATTGACTAACACGTCAATCTCCGCGAAAAGGGGCGGCAAAGCTTGAAAGACACGAGCCACTTCTTCTCTAAAGCGGACGTCAGCCTTCATTGGCAAAAACAAATCCCCCAATTCTTGATGAAGTGCGCTCAGCTTTTCTGCTCTCCGCCCCAAGCCAACCACCCGGATTCCGTCCCGGACGAAACGCCGCGCAATGGCTTGACCAAATCCTGACGTTACTCCTGTCACACAAATAACTTTCATTTTCCTTACCTCAATAATTTTGGAACTATTTTTTTCAATTGCTGAATTTCTTCTTTCGTCAGGCAAGCAAAAAACTCGTTTTCCACTTGAACACAGATCGACTTTAAACTTCGAAGCAGGGCCTGCCCCTTTGGTGTAATTTGAATGCAGTTGATGCGCCGATCTTTTTGATCTGATTCGCGAGACACTAAACGTTTTTCTTCTAAGTCGTCGATCAGTTTCACCATGGTGGCCTTATCGATGCCCATCTCCACGCCCATTTTCATCTGACTTAATTTACCACTTGCATTTAAAACGGTTAGTACCCCAAAATGAACCGGAAGCACCCCATACTCCACCAAATAAGACTGATGGAGCGCCTTCAACTGCGCTCCTGATTTGTATAGACAATAGCCGAAATAATCCTTCAGCGCCGGATGCGCGGTGGCTTCCAAGTAAACGGATTGAGGCTTGTGTTTAATCCTGACCATCTTATTAGATCGTATCACAAACTGTTTGCATCACAAACTAATTCACGTTAACGTAAGGGAATGAAATCAATTTTGGCAACTCTGTCTTCCAGCACTGGTCTTACTTTGTTTGGTGTTTCAGTTTTGATGATTCAGTTTACGCCGAACGCCTCAGCGATGTCTGATCCGCTCACGTTAAATCAAGCCATTCAAGACGCGTTTCAAAACTCGCCCACGTTGCAAAAGTCGCACTCGCAGTACGAGCAAGCCTCTTGGAAGCGAGTGGAGTCCCTTTCTAATTTCTTACCGAAACTCACTGCAACCGCAAATTACGTTCTTGATAAAAAATATGCGGTCATTGACTTGCCCTTTAACGGAGTCAAAACAGAGATTCCCCAAATTTTTCCGAACGGGGATGCGGCTCTCAATGTCCAATTGCCGATTTTTGATGGACTAGGATCCGTCTATCGCTTTCAATCTTCTCTTCGATTTGAAGATTCAGCAAAAACAGAATTTAATTGGGAGTCTTTCAAAACAGAACGCGAAGTTACTTTAAGGTTTTACCAAGTACTGGCCAGTACCATCCTTAAGGAAGTCGCCGAACAAAACGTAAAAACGCTGGAAGATCATTTAAAAGATGTAAATCTTTTTAAAACGGCGGGAGTTTCGACCAAATACGACGTCCTTCGCGTGGACGTACAAATGAGTGAAGCCCAGTCCGAACTCCTAAATGCAATCGATAATATCGCAGTGGCGCGTGATCGGTTAAGTGAAGTTTTAGGGCTAGACGGAGACTCACGACCTGTGACAGGCACTTTACCGGTCCTCAGTCCTGACCTCGCAAAAAATGTGACCCTATCAGATATTGCTGGTCGCGGTGATCTCCAATCTTTAGATCTAAAATCTCAAGGATTTGAAAAACAAGAAGAAGCCTCCAAAACATTTTGGGTGCCGAAACTGTACATGTATGGTCAATATGATCTTTACAATAACCTTTCGACCGGAATGCTCGACACGTCGAACTACCGAAGCGACTATGTTATTGG
Source organism: Oligoflexia bacterium (assembly GCA_903842755.1). Taxonomy (GTDB): domain Bacteria; phylum Bdellovibrionota; class UBA1018; order UBA1018; family CAIMNF01; genus CAIMNF01. The sequence continues at coordinate 2,108 of CAIMNF010000143.1, read as the reverse complement.
AGTGGGGATCAATTGGAACATTTTTGACGGTTTAGCCTCGTATTCACGGTCAAAAGAAAGCATCGAGGAGCGTTTTCAATCCGACAAAAATCTTCAAATTGGAAAGATTAAAGCAAGGCAAGACTTTGATTTTTGGAATCGTAAATACACGTATTTTTGCTCTATCTATCAAGCGCGCTCTGAAGACATTAAGAAATCTACCGAAAGCGTCCGCCTGGCGCGCGAAGGTCGACATGCAGGGATTCGCACGAACAGCGATTTATTGGATGCCGAGTTGGAGCTTTTTAGAGCAAGAGCTGGGCTCATTAACTCACAAATTGGCGCAATCGAAGCGTTGATTAATATTGAACTTGCTACAGGAAAAAAACTTTACACATTTAACTAAACCTAACTGAACTTTTTAACAGAAAACTAGAGGAGCATATGGACAAAAAGAAAAAAATTCTCGCCGGCGTAGGGGCCGTTGCCGCTTTAATCACCGTATACATTATTTACCAAAGTGTAATGTATGTAACCACAGATAATGCCCAAGTCGATGCGCATGCGGTGATGCTCGCCCCAAAAGTGGGTGGGTACATCACAGAGGTTAATGTCGAAGAAGGACAGCGCGTAAAGAAAAATGACATTCTTGCGCAAATTGACGATCGCGATTACCAAAACTCAGTCAAACAATTTCAGGCTGAACTTTCTTCCATTGAAGCCAGGAGAAAAGATTCCGAAACCAATTACAAACGGATTGCGGAGCTTTATTCTAAAGAGGCCGTTTCGCATCAGCAATACGACACTACCGTCGCAAATTACTCTGAAATAAAAGCAAAATACGATTCCCTTTCGGCCCAACTAGCTCAGGCTCAGCTCAATCTTGAAAACACCAAAATCAAGGCGCCATCGGATGGATTTATCGCTAAAAAATCGGTGAACGTAGGCCAGTTTGCGGCACCGGGAGTTCCGTTGTTTGGGTTCGTAGATGCGCAAGAGCGATGGATCACTGCCAATTTTAAAGAAACAGAATTAGATGGAATCCAAGTGGGCAAAGCGGTGGATGTTTCGGTGGATGCGATTACCTCAAAAAGCTTTCGCGGTACCGTGACCAATATTATGGCTGCAACTGGGGCTACCTTTACGCTTTTGCCCCCAGATAATGCTACCGGAAACTTCACCAAAGTCGTTCAGCGAATTCCAGTAAAGATCAAACTAGAAGGCTTGACCGATAAAGACATTGAAGAACTAAGAGACGGATTGTCTGCAGACGTAAAAGTTCATAAACACTAGGAGTTTAACGTGAGTCGCGAGTCAAAATTTATTGTCTTTGTTGCGGTGTTGGCTTCGCTCTTGGAGATTATCGATAGCTCGATCGTCAACGTCGCCATCCCTACGATGATGGGAAACTTAGGGGCTACCTTAGAAGACATTAGTTGGGTCGTCACCGGTTACATTATCGCGAACGCGATTGTATTACCCTTGAGTGCCTGGCTTGGTGAGCGAATTGGTCGCCGCAAATACTACATCGGCTGTATTTTGGCCTTTACGGCCACTTCGGTCGCCTGCGGATTTGCTCCTAATCTTGTGGTGCTCACTATTTTTAGAATTTTACAGGGTTTTGCGGGCGGAGCCCTGCTCCCCACTTCGCAAACCTTAATTTACGAACAATTCCCGAAAGAAAAAGCGGGAATGGCAGGCGCTATTTTTGGAATGAGTGTGATGATTGGGCCAACCCTCGGACCAACTTTAGGCGGCTATTTAACAGACACGTTTGGCTGGCGTGCTATTTTTAACGTGAACCTTCCGCTCGGTTTATTGGCCGCTTTTGTGGGTTACTTATTTATCCGCGAACCGGTCCGTACCGAACAGCAAAAGCAAAGCAGCAAGAACTCCCCGATTGATCTTTATGGACTACTCCTGTTGACCATGGGAATTGGTTGTTTGCAATACGTTCTGGAACGCGGCCAAGCGGATGATTGGTTTTCTTCAACCGCCATTACCATTAACAGCATCTGCGCGGGAATTAGTCTTCCGCTCTTTGTGTGGTGGGAACTGAAAGTCAAACACCCCATTATCAATATTCGGCTCTTCTTGGAACCTATTGTACAAAATGGCGTATTACTGAT
>CAIMNF010000142.1 GCA_903842755.1 Oligoflexia bacterium | reverse complement strand
CTAACCAACTGAGCTACCGAGCCGTAGATTGAATGATCTACTATCGAACGAGTAATCTAAGTGCCTATTATTAGCGATGAGAGGGATAGTTCGCAAGTCGAATTTAAAACAAGCTAAAATAAACTCCGGTAGCGATCCGTAGCGGTTACCAAGGCCCGACTAATTCCAGACTCGCGAACGCTGTGGCCGGCATCCGGAACAATGACCAGCTCGGCTTCTGGAAAAGCTCGGTGCAGGTCCCAGGCGCTCATCATTGGGCAAACCACATCGTACCGCCCTTGGGCAATAAAAGTTGGAATTTGACGAATTCGATTGATGTTTTTAAGGAGCTCGCCGTCCTCGGTAAAAAACCCGTGGTGCGTAAAATAGTGGCATTCGATCCGCGCAAACTTGATGGAAAATTCTTCCGTCACTAGCGTTTGGATTAGTTCGGGGGGAGTATACAGCCGCGAGGTTGAAAGTTCCCAGGTGGTCCAAATTTTGGCTGCCGCGAGTTGTACTTTTGGATCAGGGTGTGTAAGCCGTCGGTAATAAGCTGCAACAAAGTCGTGTCGTTCGGCTTCTGGGATGTGGTCGCGATAGGGCTCCCAGGCGTCTGGGAAAATCGCGCTCGCCCCTTCTTGGTAAAACCAATGAATCTCTTTTTTTCGAAGTAAAAAAATTCCTCTTAAAACCAAAGCGACGACTTGGTTCGGGTGAGTTTCTGCATAGGCAAGAGCTAGGGTCGAACCCCAAGAGCCCCCAAACACCAACCATTTTTCAATCCCAAGCTGCACGCGCAGTTTTTCAATGTCTGCAATCAGTTCGGGTGTCGTGTTCGCTTCTAAACTCGCTGCAGGCGTACTTTTGCCGGAACCTCGTTGGTCAAAAAGAATGATTCGATATTCGTTTGGGTTAAAATACCGTCGATCTTCGGGGCCTATCCCTCCACCCGGTCCGCCATGAAGGAATAGTGCAGGTTTACCATTGGGGTTACCGCACTCTTCGTAATAAAGGTTATGAATGGGCGAGACTTGAATTCGGCCCGTCGTGTAAGGTTCGAGACTAGGATAAACCCAGGTGATCAGATCGCGCGTCAGGGGATTCATTCATTGACCTCACTTTTAAAATTTTTCACAAAGTAATCGTGGAGAGCTCGAATTAAAAAGGAGCGCAGGAGCTCGCGGTGTCTGCGCTTCATTTCCGTAAACTTACACCCCATTGCGTTCGGATGTACCGAGGTTGTGCGGAAAGAAAATCTTAAAGTAGAAAGTTCTGGTTCGCTTGGGATCGCCAAGTGAACAGGCGCTACGGATCGTCCGATGGAAAGCGTTTTACCGAGAGAAGAGGGGAACATGAACTTTGCTCCACCAAGACTCATATCAGAAACCTTAAAATCGCCAATTGGGGTCGAAAGAATAACTTGAAATGAGTCGTTCAGTGGAACCCTTAACGTATTGCGCCGCTGGTGCGCATAAAATGTCTCCGGAGCGCGAAAATGGACGGTGCCGTCTTCCATTTGTCGTAATGCGATCGTTTTAAAGAGAACAACTTTGCTAAAGAGATTTAGCTTAAAAAATGCGCGTAAACCCGATTCAGAATCTATTTTCTGTTCGAAGGTCGCCGATTTCTTCGCCCACTTTACCGCGAAAAATTTTCGTGCTGGGTCCCACCCCACGATTTTTCCGGTCGCAAGTTCACTCATTCCTTCAATAGAAATTTCGCAATTGGGCCTTACCTTAATGATTTCAAGAATAGCCTTTCGGCGTTCGTCCCCTGGTTTGACCAAAGAAAAATTCGGTCTTTCGTTTACAACCCGTTTGGTTTCGCTCATAAAAGTCCTAAAAGGGCTGCCCCCAGCACCCCAGCGGAATCACCGCAGTTGTTTTTTAATACGGCTGGTGGGTTTTCGGTTAAAAAACAGCCGCTGCTCAGGCGCTCAGAAAGACCTGGGTACAGTCGCTCTTGGAGGCTTAAGCCGCCGCCCAGGACAATCACGTGGGGATCTAAAAAATTGGCTAAGTTCGACAAAAAGTTCACTAAATGATCTCGGTAATATTCAATGGTCGCAATCGCTAATGGGTCGAATCCGTCCGCTCGCCTAAAAATCTCTGCTCCGGTTAACCGTGTGAGCGCGGAAGCGCGTGAAGAATAAGAGTGTTCCAAAGCGGAGCCCGATAAGTATTGCTCGGCGCAGCCGTACTTACCGCAATAGCAAGCTCGGCCGGAGTCAATCAGCGTCGTGTGGCCCACTTCGCCTGCACCGCCACGGCGACCGCGAATTACTTTTCCGTTAACGACCAAACCGCCGCCAACGCCCGTGCCTAAAGTTACGCCAATCAGGCAAAGGTCTTGGGTCGCAACATTATTTTCTTTTGCCCATTTAGCGCCCGCCCCCAAGTAAGCTTCCGCTAAGGCAAAACAGTTCGCGTCGTTTTCTACATAAACTTTCCCATTGAAAGTAATATTTTTTAACGTAAGCGCGGCTAGAAGGTCTCGCTGAACGTCTTTGTTCCGCAGGAACTGCAAGTTCCCCTGAATCATCTTTAAACTCTTAGGGTCGACGGAGCCCGGAATGCCCAAGCCAATACTTTCTAAAGTTCCCGGACTGGGCGCCTGGTTTTTTGAATCCCCTACTTTTGACAGCATGGATGTAATTAAGGACGCTAAGTTTTCAATGAAAAGAGTATAGTTATAGTCTAGGTCTGGTGTTTTCCGGTCCGTAGTAAACCGTTCGCGGGCTAAAATTTGGTAGTCGCTCAAGTTCCAATATTGAATCAGGCAAACTTCAGTTTTCGTTCCTCCAATATCAACGCCACAAATTAAACGGGGATGTGCGGAATCATTGAGCTGATCGGGATTGGCATACATGGAGTCACGCTACCATAAATCAAAAAAAAACCCGACTCCAATCTTTGGCGTCGGGCGAGAGAGAGATATGAGAAATATGGATGAAGCGGAGAGAGAGGGGGATTGCTTCAGCCATACCTGCAAGCCTCTCGGCCTGCGGATCACACTTGTGCAACCGTTGGGCCAACTTTGAATTGAGTGCATAAAAAATTTGAGGTGTTGAAATAACTTCATTTTTTAATAATTGCGCTTTGGAAAATCGCAGATCAAATTTATTTCTTGTGTATAATTTTCAGCCGCTGTTAACAAAATAATCATTATTTTCGGTTCAATCGGTTTCATTTAGATTAAAGGGGCTTTGGCGTTTGATGGATCACTTTAAAACGTCATGCTGTAGAGGAATGAGGTGTTTTCAATCTTAGCGATGGCATAAAACCGGAGTTCGGGCGCGGAAGCGCCCGCCTTGTCTACCATCAATTTCCGGATTTGCTTTCCAGTGGTTTCGTCAGGTAACGATAGCGGGCTAGATGCGTAGGGATCATTTATCGGATGTGTATGAAAAAAGTTGATCCGTGAAATATCTTTAAAGTAAATGTTTTGCTGGGACATGAGTTTGTTAATGCTCTTTGAAAGATCTTTTCCTTGGATCGTCTTCACCGAGGAACTGGTTAAAATGAGCGTATGAATTTTCCCATTTTTCAGTTGAATGCTCCAAGCACCTACCTCAACTCCATAAGGGTTAATTTTCTCCATCACGAGTCTTTGAAGAATGATTCTATAGTCTTCCGGGCTACAGAAGCTTTTGAAATTAGCGAAAACTGCGCTTCGATCGCTTATATTTTTCAAATACGATTTCCGAAGAAATTTGGGACTCAGGCTCAACTTCGTCAAAAGACGCACTAGTTTTTGTTCAGCTTTAGGCAAGCTCAGAATAGATTTAATCTGTTGATTTCCTGAAGCTAGGGCTTCAATTTGACCAAAATTAAACGTTTGTCCGTAAGCGTTTTCAATTTCCTGCAGTCGCCAATGTATAAATTCAGCCGCATGGATGGATTTGACGGGGCCGTTTTCTATAGGAGGGTTTAAATTTGTTTCGCATTCGTTTACCGCATGGGTGGACGCAGGGGTAAGTTGCAAAAAAATTTGCTCAAAGATTAGCCAAAAAAGAAGGGTCCTTAGTGTCCGACTAAAACATTCTTTTACCATTCGCACGTAACTTAT
>CAIMNF010000141.1 GCA_903842755.1 Oligoflexia bacterium | reverse complement strand
TGACAAAAGACTATGATTCTGTTCCATGCGCTATTACGATTGCGTAAATGTTTTTGGTTTCCCCACCCGCAACAAGGTCATCTATAACGAAGATCGCGCCATTACTCACTAAAGGGCTCATCTCCGCCGCTTTATTAACTGAGCACTTTATGTTATTTTAATTTTCAAAGGAATGAACGTAACCATTTTTAGACTTTTTCTGCTTTTTTTGACTCTTTTCAGCTTAGGGGAGGCAATTGCTGAAAACCTCTACGTAGTCATGTTACGTCCTCCACGGACCCGCCACCAAAATCCAATCGATATGAGAAGCGACCCATTTTGGCATTGTGGCTCTTTTGGTTTGACCGGATGCCATGGGGATAACTTACTTCATGCAAATAATTTAAAAAACCTTGTTGGTAATAGGATTGCATTCATTCAGGGTGGAAGGGGTGACCACTATCCAATCAAGTTAATTTTTATCACTCCTCCTTTGACTGTTGCGATCCATCATTTTATCAACGAAGTACGATGGGATCCTACTTTAGACATTCCATTTAATTACCAGGACGCCCCCCTGTTTATTGATCAAGATGGAAACAGCGATTTCCCATTGGTTAAAAATATGCTTACGGATGTTAATCGCGGAACATGGAAAGGAAAGGTTGGAAGTAAATTTAGAACTTTCTCGAAACCATTAGAGCCAAAAATAGCAAGCCAAATTCTTCTAACTTAAGAAATTGCAAAAAAGCAAGCTACTCCGAGTTCGTTCATCAAAAACTACTTAGAGGCCTTGCCTAATCCCCCTCCTTATCTAGACATGGACCGTGAGCAAACCTACTACTTCCTGCTGGAACAAGCGAATAACAATGCCGCTTTTCATAGGGATCCGAAAGTCACAAAAGAATGTTACCAAGTTCTAGTGGGGCAGAAGGAATTGGACTCACAACAAAATCCGTCAGAGCCAAGCATTGGAACCGATTTTTAAATAGGACAAAATCAATGAATCCGCGTTACGAAATAATCTCGCTACCCATCCACGCACGATTGTTGCTTTAATTACAATAATGCTATAAAAGTACACAAATTTCCAAACTCTTTCGCTAAATATTTTAGTTCAGGAGTTAGCTTTCTAACATTAAAAAAGAATATGATCATTTAAGGTAATGTTTCGATTCTTATTTAAAAATGACAGCGCAAATATATCTTGGCCAAGATTGCTCGCCTGTTTAACTGGGAGCTTGGTACTTTCACTGTGTGTTTACAGATTTGTTGTGCCCGCTGTCGATTACTGGGACTTGCCGACTGGAATAAGTAGGCCTATTAGTGGCGTGCTTATTCTCCCTTTATTTTTCGCAGGCGTGACTTTTGTCTTTATTTGGAAAGCGGTTAAGAACTACTTTACAGACCGTCGATCATGTCGAGCCATAGAAAAAAGTATCGCTCGACATGTTCGAAAGAGTCGGAATTGATTCCCTGATCTAACGAGCGCTCTAAGCCCTTGAATGTCTAAAATTGAAGAGCACCTAGCTGAATCAATTTCTGGGTGCTTTTATTTTAGCAAGAACGCGATTATTGCCTAACGTACTCTTTATCGATCACCTAATTATATAAGACCATCGGAACGTCAGCCAAGAAATGCATTGGCGGGGGCG
>CAIMNF010000140.1 GCA_903842755.1 Oligoflexia bacterium | reverse complement strand
CTTCAATCAATCCCGCAAGAAGCGTCCCGTAAAAACAAGATTCTACTTTGTCTTCAAAACAAGAATTTATTTTTGCTAAGTTTTCACCACTGGTGCCGGTGGGCGCGGAATTCATTGCGTTGCAAAAGTGCGTTACCCTGCATTTTTCAACCAAAGAACGCATCTTTTCGGTTAATGAGCCTTCAGGGGAACTGCCATGGGGAGAGGCTAATTGGTCTTGAGCATAGGTCCCTTTAAACGAAATGCCTAGAAAACCGCAAAGAACGAACAAAGTAAAAATAGTCCGCATGGTGAAGGGATTAGCACGGTCTCTAGGGGACGTCTATGCGGAAATCGAGGCGTTATTTTTTTTCTATTGAAAATAGGTCGCCTTAGAATAAACTAAAAGTGTGGAAAAACGTTTTCTCTTTTTGATGTTGATCGTGATCGGAACTTTCGTCTTAAATCTCCCGCAGCGAAACGCACGCGCAAACGAAAATTCACGAACTACCGAGCAGTGTGATCCTCATTTTTTTGATCCGGACCATTTGACCAAGCTTTTGAGCACAAACAAAATAGAAACGATTGCAGACATTCTTAAGAAAACGCCAAACTGTTACAAAGAGAATCAAGTTGCTATCTACAGTAGTTCAAGTGCTCAATGCGCGACACCGAAAGCGCCCAGAATTATTCTCTATTTGAACGAATCCACTGAGCATCCGGATACAGATGCAAAATCAATGTGCTCATTTAATTCTGGCAACAAAGCAGATTACGCGGAACTCTATCAAAAAGATCCTACTTTGGATTGCCACGAAAACTCGATGGAATGTCAGCGATTTAATCCTAAGACTTCGCGGTTCGAGTATTACGAAGTAAAAGTGCCCAAGCAAGATGACGGTAAGACTTTTGCTGCTACAAAGAAAGATTCAATCACCCATGCCTACGTTACAAAAATTAATCCGCCTCAGTGCATGACTTCGTGTCACCGCGCAAATTTGCAGAATCCAACCGACCCCAATCCCCGACCTAATATAGAGAACTATCCGAATTGGCCCGGTTTTTATGGGAGCCTCCACGATCATTTAGGGCTGAGTGATGTCGAGCTAAAGAATTATTTGGAAAAATTCTCTGATTCGAAAAAGACCAATCCGCGCTATGCTTCCCTGCCTGAAGTATTGAAAATAGATTCTTCTGGAAATCCTACTTATCCGGGTGAAAATAGTAAGCCCATTGTAAACTTGCAGAACCAGCTGGAAACGGAAAATTACAAAAGAATTGCTTCGGAGTTTTTAGCACCACCGGAAACACTTAAGAAAATCTGGCCTTACCGGTATGCGCTCCTCGCATCGATGGCTTGCAATGATGATGTTGGTCACTATTCGGAACAAAAAGGTGCAACGGTTCCGCCGAAATATCAATTCCCCATTGAAAGTTTTTTACCGGAAAATGTGAAAAACTCGTTTTCAAAAAATTACCAAGCCGTCGCCTCTCAAGTTTTGGTTTTGCACCAGCACAACATTCAAACTTTGGAAAAATTACAAGATAAATCTGGTGCAAAAGCACTGGATCAGTTCGCGGAACAGTTCAAGATGGATATGGCAAATGATCCGCTTAAGCCGTATAAGGAATATCGTTTGGACGACCAAGATGATTTTTCTAATATCAGTCGGCTTGCTTATCTGGGATTAAATTTAGGACTGCCAATCGAGGATTGGTCAATGAGTTTTCAGAAAACAGTTGATTTCGAAGCTGGACGACACAATGCGCGCGAAATTCTGGCGAATTTGGCGCCAAAGTTACTCGATCCTAAAAGTGACGCTGATTTAAAATTAGATTTGGATAAAGGTTTTGGGAGTGAAATTGATGAAAAAGCGTGCGAACTTCTTCGAAAGAAAAGTTTAATTGCCTTGGGTGCGGACGATTCTAAAACCAAAGTTACTGCCAACTGCTCTGTCGTGCCAGATGCGAATACGGTCCTACCCCCCGAAGCGATGGATTTAAAAAAGACGGTTTCAGGGCTCCCTCAGTTAACGGCTCCGAACACCCTTGATTTGTGTATTAAATGTCATGTGAATGGGACGGCAACGCCTATCCCTTTTGATCAGCCAGCAGCGCTCGCAGTCGCCCTGAAAAAAGACGGATTGCTTCAGAAAATTACCGATTACATCAATTCCGGCGAAATGCCTAAAAATGCAATTTTGATTCAAGATAAAAACTCTGGAAAGGACGAAAAGGCAGATCTGATTCACTATTTTAAAGCCTTGAGCGAAGTGCGGGAGTGAATCTATTGAATTCTGTCTATTAAAATCATCGAAATGCTAAAGCTTGCGACAGACACAGTGGTTTGGTTAGATCTTTGCAATGATTGTTTCCCAAATCGACTTCGTATTAACCCTGCAGTCTGATATCTTCGTCGGTTGTGGAAATAAAATTAATTTTTAGGAAGTTCATTTTTTGGTCCTTTAGCTTCTTGGTATTTTGGTTGCAGTTAGGAAATGGCTATGCCAGCACCACCATGACCGAGTATATGACCGACATCGACGCATTCGCCACCGCCGTTCAATCTCAATGGGCCAACCAAAGGATCCACGAACAACGGGATCACTTTTCTTTCCCCGGTCGTATCGCCGAATTTAAAGCCGCACTTGTCGCTCATCCCCCGGTCAACGAGCAAGAGTTTTATGCGCGCGTAAATAACGTGCTGTTGAGTTTTCACGACGGCCATTTCTACGGCATTTTCCCTAAAGCGAAATACCTGCAAAACACCAGCGGAATGCGGTTTCAGTTTTCGGAGCAGGGTCTGCTTTTAACCGAATGTGCGCGCGGCTGTGAACAAGTGAGTCTGCCCGTGCGGGTGATTCGCGTAGATGGAATGGAGACTGAATCATGGCTTGTGCAAAAAGCCCCGCTTTATTCCGGTTCCACGGATGCAGGAAGGCGAGAACACCTGGTGCGCCACTTAGAGCAAGACGATCGTATGGCGCCCGCAATTTCGTCTGCCTCCATTGAACCTTTGGTTACAAAAATTACGGTGAAGGGAATTTTAGGAGTTGAGCAAGACCTTGTTGTGCCTTGGCAAAACGCAGGTCCATCGCCGGTAACAGAGCCACAGTGTATTTCTTCGCAGCTCAAGGATCAAGCGCTGATCGTTCGGGTGAGGACTTTTTATTGCGGAAATTTTAACGAAAGTCCTGCAACCCACCTCGCGCGATTCAACAATCAGCTGACGCGGGTTTTGTCGTCAGAAATCCCCTTTAGTTCATTGATCATCGACGTCCGCGGCAATAGCGGTGGAATGTTGGATGAGGCGCAAGCATTGGTGAGTCATTTTATTTCTACGCCGTTGTTTTGGTACGCAAGTAAGCTTCGGAGTGCCTCGCCGGGCCAATTGCCAGAGGTGTTAAAAATTCAACCCTCCGCGAGTCCCTTTGCGAATGAAAAACGGTATTCGCAGGCACCGTTGTGGGTGCTCATGGATGGCGGATGTTTTTCACAATGTGCAATTTTTGCGCAAGCATTGCAAGATTCGGGGCGGGCTCAGCTCGTAGGAACTGAGTTTGATGCGGGAGCGGGTGGGGGTTCGTCTTTGGCATGGACTGCGCCAAGTGGACAATGGTCTGCAAATATTCCCGCGTGGGAAGTGTACCGAAAAGATGGGCAACTGTTAGAGGCTAGCACTGTTAAGCTGGACCTTAAAACGTTACCCAGCAGAAGCGATTTTTATGCGTTTGGTGATCCCACGCTGCTGAATGCTT
>CAIMNF010000139.1 GCA_903842755.1 Oligoflexia bacterium | reverse complement strand
AGTACTGCGTTCATTCCTTCGATGACCTTTTTTACTTTGTCCGTCACTTTGCCGTAATCGGGTTTTATATTTAGGGTAAAAGACTTTCCCGGCTTTGCTTGCTTTAACTGAACGCCGACCCCTTGCAAAAAATCATCGATCTGATTGCTATCTTGTTCCAACTCAAACCCATCGACCTTCATGACCGCATTCTTTGCGCCCTTGTCGCTATCAATATAAAATTCCTCATCGCCGTCCACAAAATAAAGCTGTGGGAATCTGACTTCGTGATCCGAACCCTCTTGCCTGGAACTGACCATCAACCGATAAGGATGCTCCTCGTCCTGAGAATCCTTAACCACGGTCGCTTTTACCGCGCTATCTGGCAGCGCATTGATTTTTGCGGCTATTCCGTAGAGCGAGGATTCATCTTGCGTAACATAAATGTCTTTTCGACTCCCATCGGTCAACTCCACATTAATATATCCAAGCCCAAGCGATTTGCGGTTTGGATCACTGAAGCCGTTAGAAATCATCGAAGATCGCTCTGCAAGTTCTTTGATTTCAACTTCCCAGCTGCCGGCAACCGCTTTTTCTTTATCGATCGTTACTTCCATTTGATCTTTGCCGTCACCGAGTTCCGCTTTTAGCTCTTTGAATTTGTTATATCCAATCATGGAATCTAACGTGGATTGCAGACCAGAAAATTTCGTCTTAAATTCGCCAAATAATTTTAATCTTGTTTCTTCCAGTTGCTTACGATTTTCGAGGGTTTTAATAGGAACACGCTCGGCTTCGATGATCGAAGCAACGGCTTGCTTAAATTGGCCTCCGCCGATTGGGTCAAATTTTAATCCCACAAGTAAAAGTCCTCCATGACTTCACTTATTATTTTCATCAATTTTGGTTCGAAATTCTAGGGAATTCGTGAAAACGGTACGCGTTTTATTTGATCCGTCCCTGAATCGTAGACTAAATATTGACGGTGCACCGGGGGATAGCCCATATTCCAATAAAAAGGAGGTACTTCGTCAAGATCGTGACAATGACCCAAGATTACGAAATCAGACACCGGCGAAAGCCCGGTGACTTTTTGATTGGCGAAGTCCCGATAAATCTTTCTGAGTTCACCTCGCTTTTGAGAATCCCATTCACTGGGTAAATCAGAGATTTGTTTCTGGGGCGGCCGCGAGAGCTTTCGCGCGATGGCTTCAATCCATTCCACTTTAAGAAAATTAAGCAGAACCTTAATCCATGGAGATCGAACACAGGAGCGGAACCTCAAATAATTTCGGTCGTGGGGATTCGCCAAGTCACCGTGAGCGACATAAATTTTTCTTCGATTTTCGGGAATATCGATTACCATTTCATCGGGTACAACGCGCACCCCTTTCCTTTCTAAGACCGAATGCAGGTTGAAGTCGTGATTCCCTTCAATGAAGTAAACTGGGGTACCCTTTGCAGTCAACTCACCCATTTTTTTCAAGAAAGTTTGGTTTTTTCTTATAAATTTTTTATGGTTTCCAACGAAGAGATCAAAGATATCTCCGGCAAGTACCACCAAGTCTTTCGGTTGGATTTGATCCAGCTCGCTTAAAAAGGAGACGTACAAAGGCGACTCGGGGTCGGTCAAATGAAGATCAGAAAAAAACCATACCTGCATGGTTTTGAGTATAACAGACTAGAATTTTTGAAGAAGCGAATTTCCAACGGTAGTAGAAAAGTGCCCGTGCGCCAAATCTGCCTTTGTTTGAGGATGAAGTCGATCTAGTTTCATAGGCATACTTCGTGAAACGGCTGCCTTTTTTAAACCCGATGCTTTTAAGTCCGATCTCAATCCAAGAAGCGCACCGAAGCTCGGCAAATTCGAATGAAGGAGCCCCAACGCGGCCTCAAAAACTGGCTCACGCGATTTAGCAACGCGCGCAATAGAAGGTGTAGAATTGATCATAGTTAGAAAATATATACGCTTTATATAAAAATGTAAAGACACTAACCTTTTTGACTTAAACGACTTCCATTAACGGAAGCCCTCAGGAACGCCCCGAAATCCCATCGGCTCAAGAAACTCCGTGGTAACGCGAACCCTATGTTTTGCTGGAAAATACCGATCAAACCAGTGATCGATCATTTGAATCACCTCTCCTCGGCCCACATTCGGGTACAAGATGTTGATCTGTCCACCTTCCACTTCGTAATGAACCGAAAACTGGATATCGCATACGGAATCTACCCCGTAGAGGATATTCCGGTTAGGATTTTTGATTAAGCGTAACTCTCCAAATGCTTCTTTTCCAATTTCTCCGCTATAATCAATCGCCCGAGCCAAAAGTTTAGTTCTTAAAAAATCAAGTACGGCAGGCTTAAGGCGAGTTTCCAGGAGTTGTAGGGGCTCACTTAAGCCCTTTGCAAGAATATGTGTTCCCTGCCTCCGGTACCTCAGCTTAAAGAATCGATGGTCCGTTTTTGAAGTGAGCTTCATTTCTCCGTAAGTCGGACTAAACTCTTGAAGCTCCACCCAAAACTCTTCAAATTGATCATTAGATACTGGAAACGGGAGCCAAGACCATTCGGTTCGTTGGGGCTCTAAGTACTCGACCCGCTTCGAGTACGCCAACGAAAATTTAAATCGAACATCCTCTTCTTCAACGGTCTTAAATTCTCCCAAACCGAGTTCCGGGGGAGGCTCGGGCGCTACCAGCACAGGAAATCGCTCGACAATGGAAAAAAACTCCTTAGCCTTTGGATCAATTCGAGCGGAGTGCAAAACCTCGGAGTAAAAACCAAGCCATCCATCTTTCTTTCCGATGCCGTAATCTTCCCCACGAAAACTCCGATCCTGAATATAAAGGGAACCTTCTCGCTGCCCTACCACTCGGGCAAAAACTTTATATTTTGTTTTTGGGTCAATAAAGGAAATGTACTGGCGGTCACCGTAGAACTGTCCCAATTCAAATGCTTGCCGAAAAGCCGCAATCTCTGGATCAAGAGATTGCCGAAAAAACTCTGCTCCCCAATGGGGCTTCCACATTAGCGCTGTTTTTTTTGGAATGAGGTATATCGGGTCCACATTTTTAACGGCCTTTGCCCCGAGGGCATCGTAAGTGATTAGTGTTGCTCGCTCCGCGTGAATATCCCAACCCACGAAGTAGGCTAACCGTGTTGGGCCGGTACTACTGACGCCGCCATGAATAAACTGATCTAGCTGAGTGACCAGATAAACCTTGTCACCTCGTTGATACTCTACCTTCATTGAACCGGGGAAAAATTTCCGATCACTGAGATTTGCATCGGGATGATGGTGAAGATAAGTCTTGATCAGGTCGCCAATCGGACTCGGACGTCCAAGCACACGTTCACAGGAGGTCACTCCAAAAGAATTAAATGCCCCCAAAAGCATCACTGCTAAAATCATAAACGTGTTATTTCGGTACATCAACATCGTCCCCATCCAATATTACAACTGTTTTTTAGTCAACAAACTTTCGTTCGGTAGAATTCAAAAACTCAGCACTTTGGCCCAGCGTTTGCAATGAGTTTTATTTATGAATCCTTTTCGTTGTTGCGGCTGCGGCACTTCTGTTCTTTTTTTCCCCATCTGTTCGCTTTGCCTTAGTGCAATTCGAAGAAACACTTCTTTACTCAAATCACCGATTTCATCCCTTCAATTTGTCGCTCCACTTTTATATTCAATCGGAACTACTCACGAACTCGTAAAATCATGGAAGTCAGATCCGGGCCTTTTTTTGGAACGTACACTGTTTAAATTTGAGGCTAATCTTGAACATGAACTCCTTGACCTGAACCTAGACTCCATTGTTCCCATCCCTCAGTTGCAGGCACGAAATTGGAAGCGAGGCCATGCCTCCGCATTTTCCGTCGCGGAACACTTTTCAAGAAAACTAAACATTCCGATTTATTCATCCCTTCACCTAACCCAAGAACCCTTCGCCCCAAAACTAACAAAACAAAGCGGCCTCGATGCCATTGATCGCCTTTTAGCACCCCAGCCTTTTCAATTCGTGGCGGGCAAAACAGGCAAAAGAATTTTACTGGTTGACGATGTCATCACCACAGGAAATACGCTAAGCAGAGCGGCCGAGGTATTAACGAATTCCATCCCGGAAGTTGTTCTCTATGGCGCTAGTTTAGGATATCGCCCACTTCGCTTAGATTGATATTGCGAGAGGCTTACGCCTTTGGTTAGACTATTTCCATGAAAACATCTCGGCCAATTGCTTTAGTGATTCACGGCGGAGCCGGTCTTATGCGTCGAAGTACATTCTCTAAGGACAAAGAGAAAATTCATCGTGATGGACTCACCGAAGCCCTGCGTGCGGGTTACAGTTTACTCGAAGAAGGATACCCGGCTCTGGATGCCGTCGAGGCCGCCATCCGCACCCTAGAAGACAATCCACTTTTTAATGCAGGCAAAGGCGCGGTGTTTACTCATGATCGAAAAAATGAACTGGATGCTTCAATCATGGACGGCCGTTCATTGAAAGCAGGAGCCGTAGGCAGTGTAACAATTATTAAAAATCCCATTACCGCTGCACGCTTAGTGATGGAGCAATCGCCCCACGTTTTTTTGACCGGAAAAGGCGCCGAGACCTTCGCCAAAAAAATGAAACTCCCGCTTGTGAAAAACTCTTACTTTGCAACCCAAGTCCAATTAGACGATCTTAAAAAAGTTCAAGCCCGCGAAAAAGCGATCGAAGAAAAATTAAAACGACATCCGAACGCAAAGGCCTCGCCCCACCAACCCACTAAGCTTGGAACGGTCGGCGCAGTAGCGATTGATTATTTAGGTAATATCGCAGCCGGAACCTCAACCGGGGGCACGGTCAACAAGCGGTACGGCAGAGTGGGGGATACCCCCCTCATTGGAGCAGGTACTTATGCAAAGAACGGAGTCGTTGGCATTTCTGCGACCGGCGACGGCGAATATTTTATTCGCGCAGTTGCCGCGCATGAAATTGCGGCATTGATGGAATACAAAGGTTACTCGTTAGAGCGTGCTCAAAAAGAGGTCATCCACCATCGCGTTGGAAAACTGGGGGGAACGGGCGGCGTCATTGGTATCGATTCGACAGGAAAAATTGCGATGAATTTTAACACCCCTGGAATGTATCGAGGCTGGGTGGGTGCGGATGGAAAAATCAACACCGCAATTTTTGGAAAGTCATGAAGCGACTTTTTTTTGTTTTTATTTTCT
>CAIMNF010000138.1 GCA_903842755.1 Oligoflexia bacterium | reverse complement strand
CGACCTAATCCGTAGTGGCCTTACGCCAAATGATGGATCAGTGCAAGCCGACTTAACAGGACGTAAAGATCTTTCGCTCCGTAATGAAATCCTGGGAAAATATACTGCTGCATTGAAGACACGGTTTAAACCTGAGTTTTTAGGCCGTTTTCAAAGCATTATACAACTTTTAGATTTGGACACGGAAACCATGATTAAAATTTTAAACAAAACTTTAGCGTACTTCCAACGCGACCTATTAAACCAAGCCGCCTTTAAAGTTGGTATGAAAATTACCCCCGCTGCAAAGCAATACCTTGCTACCCGAGTTGCTCAGTTCAAAGCGGGCGCCCGCGAACTTAACAACACGCTTGAAACCTACGTCTCAGGGCCCTTGGCCCATATCATGAGTACCCACCAATTAAAAACAGGTGACATTATCCAAATTGACGAGATCAATCAGAAGCTGCATTTTTCAATTATTGAAAGGGATAAGTCTATTGAGGAGCTTACCCAATTCGCGGAGGCAGAGTACCCCGGCTATTCAATGAAAAAAATAAAAGAAGCCACGCCCATGGGGAATCCGTTCACCTACGTGCAGCCCGACCAATGGAAGGAGTTTTACATTCGAACACTCAATAAAACTCAGTCTTCACGACCCTATACTTTAGGGAGCGCCGGCGGGGGAAACAGTGCATCTTACACTTCAAAATTTGCGCGGATCAACAACTCCATTGTTGAAGTGCGCTTAAATACTACCGAAGGCAGTGTAAAACACTACATTCACGGACAGATTCCCGAACAGTTTCGCGAAAGCTTAGAGGGAAAAACTCTTGAAAGCTATTCTCTTAACGTGGAAAATAAAATTGCGCGCTTCGAAAGGGCAGAGCAGCAATGAATAGGAGTAGAGCAGAGGTCTTTTGCTTTAGAGCAACCCTCTCATGTATTGTCAGCTTGGCCACTGCTTTTTCAGCAATCGCAGGTCCCGACCCTGCCAATTGTGAGGCCCGATTAAATCATCACGAAGACCTTCAATTTGAAGAGTTCAAATTTGTAGACGAAATCGTATCCGAGGTTGAGCAAGAACGAGGCTTGGCCTCGATTGAAACTCAATCCCTCCTTATTCCAAAATTCTACCAAAACATAAACCAAGAATTTTCCCGTGCGCAGACCGATGCAATTCAAATTGCCGCGCAGGCTAGGGGAAATTTTAACAACTTACAAGGAAAACTAAAGCACTTTGAATTGGGAAATGGAAGAGGTGGGAAATTTAGGAGTCAAATTTTTTCATATGCCTCGCTCTTCGATCAGGCGCAAACCGAAGCGGAGAAAAAATTAGTCTTTAAAAAATTAATCGAAGGTGTGGCAATCGACACGGAACCGGATTATTTCGCAATGATTAGAGATCCTAGTTTTAGTGTCGAGCTAAAAAAGAGTGTTTATCGGGCAATGGAACGTTTTTTTGAACAAGGCCGATATAGTTATAGCGCCTGGATGGGTCCGCTTGACCGAGCCATGAAAGACGCGGGGCTGTGAGTGAATTGAAATGTTAAGACTATGGGTTACTCTTCATCTTGCAATCTCCTTAATCGCCGATCCGTCAGCATCTGCCTCCCTCTGTAATGATGAATTAGCATCGACAGAAATCAAAAGGCAACAAGCCCAAGATTTCCTAAATGATTCGCGCTTCCGTTGGGCTAAAGAGACGCTCCCTTGGATATCTGACGAAGAGGCGACTCGAAAACCTCCAAATGTATTTCCTTCAAGTGCCGGAGCACTTTATTATCGGCCACTCAATCAACTCCCGGAAGGACTTACTCAAAGCGAAAAAGTATTTTACCAAGGTGTTTTTTCATTTCTGAGGGACAACGGGCGGGTCTTTGACCAATTAAAAGCAATAGAAGCAGACCTAAAAAGCCAATCGCTGGAGTCCCTACTCGAAACCGGGGAGGCACGCTACGGATTGAAAAAAGTCGATATTGAATCCAGATTGGACACCCAAGATTGGTTAGAGTTAGTTGCTCAAGGTGCTGTGGCACACGACACCTTTGGAAATCACATTCAACTCGTACTCTCGGATGGCATAAAAAGTTATCCAGGTCATTGGCTTCATGGGGCTGATTCCCATCGGCTTCAACTTTTCTTAGTGATACGGGATGTGGAATCACGCCCGTCGTTTTACGGGCTAAAGGAAAATGAATTTAAAAAATTGCGAGAGTTTTACATAAACTTGGGGAGCACTTCTTTCAATGATCGGCTAGACTGGTCTAATACCTCTTTGGCAAAAGCGCCCAATGGAACCGATAGAAAAAATCTTTTTTTCCAATTTTTTGATTCGCCAGAAAATAATGGATCAAGCCCTGGATTCTATTTTGAATATCGAGAATATTGGCCAGCACTCGGCAAGCAATTGGGATACCTCCCCTAATCTCACTCATTTTTAAATACGCTTCTTAAGGTAAATTTACAGATGAGCTGGGAGAATTGAAGCTGCTATTGGGATTGGGGGAGGAAGAAGTTTCAAGCCTCCCAGGTCATCTGTTTCACCGCGCGAAGCGCGGCTTTAATACCAGCTTGCAAGAACTGCAAGCCTTCTGGAACCACGAAAAGTGTGTGTAGTCGTAGTCTCTTACTGCTAATGTTATGTATGCACTTTGCCAAAAATTCGTGATAAGTGTTAATTATTGTTTTTAATTTAGAGAACTAAGCCCGACTAATGATGGAACCTTATACAGAAACACCAACAAAAACAAGCTATTGGACCATCGTCACCCACAGCATTATTGGCTATTTAGGCCATTCGCTGATGGGGGTCGTGGATTTACTTTTTTGCCGCGATTTAGGCAGTAAAGCAACCGCAACCGCGGGTACCGGAACTTCATTATTTGCCTGGTTTATGGTGATCGGGATTGGGCTTGCCAGTGCTTTAGAATTTTTTATTCCCCACGCGGTAGGTGAAAAGAACGAAGAGAAGGCCAAATCCTACCTCGCTTCCGGGGCACTGATTTGTATGGTCCTTGCTGCGGTAGCCACATTTTGCATGTACTTTCTTTGCAATTACACCGAAGCCTTGGGCATTCACCCCGACATTGCCGTTCAAGCAGGGCAGTTCGGAAAAATTCTTTCGTGGAGCTATATTTCGATCTACTTTACCCCATTTTTACGAGTCGAATTGCAAACCCGTGGCCACTCCCACGACACCACGTATGCCTTTATCTTCAGCAATCTGTTGAACGTCATTTTGAATTGGTCCCTGATTTACGGCCATCTGGGCTTACCCGCGCTCGGTGTACCGGGCGCAGCTTACGCAAGCGTCTTTTCGCGCCTTGGAATTTTAATTTTTTTAATCGTTCGAGTTTTTCAGGCGCGCAAACCGCTGCACCAATCCTTGTGGGTGCATTCGGTTCCTTTAAAAGAATCTGCAAAAGCGATCCTCCAAATGGGCATGCCCATTAGCTTACATATGCTATTTGAAATGGGCGCATTTTGCTTTGTAGGCTTTTTAGCGGCGCGCTTTGAGGCTTCTCAAAATGCAGCCCACACCATCGCGCTGACCATTGTTAGTTTTACTTTTATGGTCCCCTTGGGAATTTGTTCGGCAGCGGCACAAACGATGAGCCGGGCCTTAGGCGAAAAAAATCCTAACGAGGCCCTTGCCTTGGGTCAAAAATCAATCCGCATTGGGCTTTATTTTGCGGCCGCTACTTCGATTTTGTATCTCGTCATCCGAACATTTTTAATGACCCTGTTTACGCCCGATACGGAAACGATTCGAATTGGAAACCAGCTCCTGATGGTTGTCGCGGTTTTTCAACTCGGCGATGCGCTCCAGGTAATTCTAGCGGGCTGTTTGCGGGGCCTTGGCCTAAGCAAAATTCAAGCAAAAGTCAATGCGGCGGGGCACTGGCTGGTCGGAATTCCCGTGGGCTTATTTTTAGGATTTTATTTAAAATGGCAAATTTTAGGCTTATGGGTCGGCCTTTGTGTTGGACTGTGGACCGTGGCAGGAGGCCTATTCTTTTGGTGGAAGCGATCCTCGTCTAAACTTCTTGAGGGGCGCATTTAAACTTTTAAGCTGCCCACAAGCCGCATAAATATCGTCCCCACCGGAATACCGAACCGTGGCCGTGATCCCCTGGGACACTAACGCGTGCTGGAACTGCTTCACTTGTTCGGGCTCGGGCCTAAAGTACGGTGTCTCTTCAAAAGGATTATAGGGAATTAAGTTTACTTTACAATTCCATCCGTCGGCGATTTCCACTAATCGCGCGGCATCTTGAGCCGAGTCGTTTAAGCCTCGAAGCAAAATATATTCGATCATTACCGGTTGGCGTACCTGCTTCTGATACACCTTTGCCGCTTGGATCAATTCTGCGATGGGGTACTTTTTATTAATGGGCATTAACTGGGAGCGAAGCACGTCCGTCGTTGCATTCAGCGAAATCGCTAATTTTACGCCCGTTTTGGCAAGGGCATCAAACTCACTGATGACTCCACTCGTGCTGACAATTATCTTCCGACGCGAAAGCTTCAGTCGGTGCGGATCCATCAGCACGCGAATGGCTTCCGTCACCGCGGCCGTATTTTGAAGTGGCTCGCCCATTCCCATAAAGACCACGTTGGTGATTTTTTTCATGCGGCTTAGTTCTTCGACTTGGGAAACAATTTCTGCGGCCGTGAGCTGACGGACGAACCCCTGCTTTCCCGTTAAACAAAAATCGCAGGCCATTGCACAACCCACTTGCGAGGACACGCAAGCCGTAAACCGTTCGCCCGCCGGAACAACCCCCGTATTCCGCCAAAGGTCCAAGTTTTTTCGCTGTTTTAAAGAACGTGGTAAAATAACGCTCTCAATCGTTTGTTGATCCTGCAAGGACCATAAAATTTTAATCGATCCATCTTCACTTACCTCTTGCGAGCGAAGCACAAGTTCCGTTTGATGTTGGTTTTGAGGAGGAGTTCGCATTCTACGTCTCATTTATTTGCGCAGCCGCAGTTTTTAAAATTTCAAAGCCGTCTTCACTATACGTCATGGGAACCATAATCACTTCTACGCCGGGATGCGACTCTTTTAGAGCGGCTGCTGCCACTTGAGCGTGCTTTGCCTTTTGATTCCGCATTTTCCGAAGCGCGTTTACTTTTTCAACTAAAGCAGAGTCCTGATGTCCCGAACCTGTTTTGAGTTCCAAATCTTGCTCGGCTTCCTGGGCGACTTCCACTTGATTTAAAATAATGGTCTGCAAGCGAATTGACTTTTGCGCTAAAAAGCGGCTGAGTCCTTCGAGTTCATGGATCGCCGAAGATTCAGGCGTAGTGACCGCAATCACTTCCACCTCTTGTTGGGCAAAAAACTGAGCCAACAGCTGACAGCGCTCTAAAATACGGTCCCGCAGGGCGGTAAAGGTTTCAAAAAAAACGCGGCTCTCTTGGTACACTTTTTCACCCAGCAGTTTTTCCAGCCAAGTAAACGAAATAAACCCCGAAAAAAACCAACTTTTCCGGGGAGCAAAGATTTGAAATACTTTGCTTTCCATTAATCGCGTGATCCGCTCCGGCGCGCTAAAAAAATCCTTGGCATGAAACGCGGGCGGCGTATCCAAAATAATTAAATCGTACCGATTTTCTTTCAGCATTCGGGTAACCCACTCGTAGGCCGTGTATTCCTGCAACCCGTAAATCATTTCCGACAACTGCCCGTACAACAGCGTACCCGTAAGTTTCTTGCGCTGATGTTCGTCCAAAACTTGCTCTAAAATTTCAGTTAAAACATACTTCGGATTTAATATTCCAACACTGAGCGATGCGCCTTCGCTCATTCCTAATTTTTGCTTTTTTTCGGCGGTAATTTCCAGGGGAGCGCCAATTTTTTCCAAATCGCTCATTTCAAACCCAAAGGCTTCGGCTAGGCGCTTGGCAGGGTCAATGGTCACCACTAAAACGCGTGAATGGTAAAGTGTTGCTGCAAGCGCAATGCTCGCAGACAGTGTCGTCTTGCCTACGCCCCCTCCTCCACACACCAAAATACAGCGCCGATTGCGTAACGAATCTTTTAGCATTACGGATCAAGTTTCTGGATTTTAGAACAAAAATCCAATTCCTCTTGGGGATTAAAGGTTTCAGGTGCGACCCAAACCGGGAAAGGTTTTTCTTCTTTGAGCCGCTTTTCGGCTTCTCGGAGCCGACGGATCCGTTCTAAATCGATCATCAGGCGCTTGGTTTGACTTTTTTGCGTCAGGCTCTCCAAAATTTTTTCTTCTTCTTCCGTAAACGGATTAAAAGGCGCCTTGTTTAGGATAAATCCACCGACCGGCACATGCTCACGAATTAAAGCTTCCTTTAGCTCAATGGCTTCGCTGACCGGCAGAGTCTGCGGGAGGGTTACAATCCAAGCCGCCGTGAGTTCGGGGTTATACATGTAACTTTGACCTTCTTTTAATTTATCGGCAATCGGACCCACCGGCATCATTTTTAATAAAATATTGGGGAGCCGCGCTAGTCCAATTAAATGTCCTGTAGCGGGCATATCCAAAATGAGCGTGTCGAAATTATCCTTAAGCGCCATTAAAAAGTGGTAAAAATAGCCCATTTCTTTAAACGCAGGCGCACCCTCTAAGAACCACTTGACCCCTTGATTAGAAAGCACCAAGTGGGCAAGTTTTGGAATCTTTAAAAACGAATTCAAAAATTTCTCTTGTCCGGACGAGGCACAAACACACAATCCGTATAAATGGGGTTCTACTTCATGGGGCTCAATTTGAAAGTGATTTAACCCAAACATTCGGGCCAAAGGGGAATCCCAGCCGGAATCGTCCTCAATTTCCATCAGCAAAGTTCGCTTCCCCGTAGCGGCGTTGGCGCGTGCAAGGGCAGCCGCGAGTGTAGAGCGCCCCACACCGCCTTTTCCTGAAATTAAATTTAAGCGTTTTAAATCATGGACGATCGGCGACAAATTTTCGGACATGCGAAGGTTCTCCTGATGTTATTCCCTGAAGCCTTACTTCTGCATTCATTTTAAAATCGGTGGGATGAGATACACATATCACACAGACTTGTTCGTTTGCAGCAAAGTCCTTCAGGTAGTCAAACGTCTTGAGTTTAATTTGATCATCTAATCCTTTAAAAGGCTCATCTAAAATTAATAATTTTGGCTTCCAATACGTGGCTCTTAAAATCGCAATGCGTTGCCGCTCGCCCCCGGACAGTCCCTGAATTGGCGCGTCATAACGGTCCTTTAATCCAAGAAGGTCCATCAAGTGTTTCGCCTCTTGAATTAAGGCATTTTTTTTTTCGCGTCTAAACCCTAGCTGCCCCCGAACCCATCGTCCATAGTACACGTTCTCCAAAGCCGTCATACTTGGAAACAATAAATGATCTTGAAAGACGACACCCATTTGCCGATCGCGCGCCTGCAGGTGGGTGAGGGTCCGACCCTCAAGCTCCAAGCCCCCAACTTGCGGCTCTAAACCGGCTAAGCCGCGAATCAGGGTAGTCTTTCCAAAACCACTTGGTGCGTCCACGTGTATCCAAGAATGTACCTTTGCCACACAGTGCTCTACCTTTACCGTGATCGCCGCATTGACTTGATAATTTTCAAGTTTTAAAAAAACGTCACTCATGCGGACTCCTGATAAACGGATACCGCGACTCCGATGAGCGTCGTCAAGACTAAAATCTCAACTCCCAAATAACCCTCTTGCCATTGAAAGCGCGCAAATTGATTTTGCGACCAAACGGCAAGCGGCTCAAACTGTCCGCGCGAAAATAAAATCACGCTGCTGACCTCTGCCATTGAAAAAACAGATATCCACACAGCAATTTTTTTAACTTCCGGAAGCACCCTGGGCCATTCCACGGTAAGCCACGCTTTTAAATTGGTCGCACCTAATGTTCGAGCGGCTTCCTGCTCGGCGATCCTTTTGCGGTCTAACAGCGGGTACAAATTCCGGCTCACCCAGGGCAAAAACAAAGCCACCTGAACCACAAGGCAAAGGAGAATGGGAAACGACGCCGCACCATAGGCCTCCCACACCATCAACGATAAAATCATGGGCGAACAATAGGCACCCCAATCTGAAAAACGACGCAACCCAAAGTAAAAAACAAAGGCAAGGATCAACGTTAATCCAGAAACTCCTGCAGCCAAAAAACAAGATTGCAACCACGACTGAAAAAGCGGCCCACCTGCTGGCTCGCTCAAGAAAATTTTTGCCATCATCGCCACACCGAGTCCCGAAATGATGATTAAAATCCCTTGGAAAATGCCCTTCCTTTTGACCGGTAAAGTGCCCCAAACCGCTCCGTGAATGGGCTGCATTTGGTTCACTCTTGAGCAACCCAATTTTTGGATCTGGGTCAATCCTAATAATAATACAACCTGCCAAATTGCGAGGGCAAACGCATGGTCTACACGAACCTCGTCAAAACGGACTGCCTGATAAATGGCGGTTTCTAAGGTATCTTGAGGCGATCCTCCGCCCAGCAGGACCACCACACTAAAGCTCGTAAAAATGAGCCAAAAAATTTGGATGCTCAACACCCCTACTCCAGGTCGAATGGCTCGCCAATAAAGGGTTCGCCCAATCCAGGAAGCACTCGCGCCTAGGGTTTTGGCTGCTTCGATTTCTCGCGGATCAAGGTCTTCCAAAATACGGAGTACCCCTAACGCAAAGTAAGGAGTAAACCCAATCACCCAACACACTTGAACCGCAGAAAACCGGTAAAGCCATTGTTCAAGCCCTGCCTGCTTTAAAAGGCCACGGGTAAGCCATACAAAAAAAAGGCTAGGCAAAAGCCAAAATACGGAGAGTAAAAAGCGAATGGCCATTCGGAGTCTGGGTTTAAAAGAATAAATTAAAAAAGCCATTGCTAGCCCAGCAATAAAAATCACTCCACCACTCTGAACGGCAACTCCCATGGTTTGCATCACTAAATGCAGTACGAAGGGCGAATAAACAAGCTTTAAAAATTGAAAGTCAGTCCAATTTTCTGAACACCGCTTTAACCAAAAAAAAAGGGGAATACCAAAAAGGAATACACTGCTTCCAGCAGCAACGATCCTCGTCCAGAACCTGGCGCTACCAGGATGCACCTTGAACCTCTTTGCCAAAACGAGTCAGGAGTTGGTCGACATCTGCGATCGTCCGCTTATGAGCGAGTAAATGATCAAAATGGGAAATTTTCTGAAACGCGGGCGGAAGATCTACTCCATTGACCACCGGAAGCATCCATTGTTTTTGGGTTAGTTGGGCCTGAATCGGTAATTGATAAACAAAACTAAGCCACTTCTGGGCGCAAGGATTTTGCGCAGTCCCGATCACTTGGGCCATCCCTTCAATTTGAACGGGCAGTCCTTCCTTAAAATCCACAAAATCAAACTGATCCCCCTGACCTTTTGTTTCGTGGTAGGCAAGCGAACTTAAATAACTCCACACCATGGGGGCCTCGCCTTGTAAAAAAAGTTGATAACTTGCATCCCAGCCTTGCGAAAGCGTCAGCCACTGGCCTTTCAATTTCTCGAGCGATAGCGTGGAAGGAATCCACGTAAAGAACTGCAGCCCAGGCGACGAAACCCGAGGATCTTGAACGATAAACTTTTTCCGGTATTCCGGCTTTAGTAAATCCGAAACCGTGGTCGGTACCGTTAATTTTAATTTCTGAAAGGCCTCTTTGCGGTAAATAAAAGTCAGCGCACCGTAATCCAGTGGAAAAAATCCATGCAGAACGCCGCTCTCGGTGGTTTGCTTTAGCGCTGGATTAAAGGTAACGCCTTTGATGGATCGAATTAAAGCGTCGTCTACGGCCCAAAAACTTTTCCCGCGCTCAAAGAGCAAGTCATCAATTCCCACTACAAAATCGGCCGTTCCGGGGTGTTCTTTAAGCTCTGTTAAAATTTGTGCAGCGTCGAGTGTGGTTTGAATCGAAAGTTCGCAGCCGGAAGCATTTTTAAATGCGCCTTGAACTGATTTTAAAAAGCCACTTTCCGCACCCAAACTTGAATACGTCAAAACTCGCAGGGTATTTCCAGTGGCGGACGTTTGATTTTGGTTTACCGCCTTTTTTGAGGTGCAGGATGCCATCGCAAAAACTAACCCTAAGACCAGGGTCAATGAAATCCATTTTATGGGTTGAGACATGATTCCTCTACCCTAACGATGCCTTGACGGCATTGCAACCTTGAATCATGATCTTTTTGATGGATTTATTCGAAAAAGTGGCCAAACTTAAAAAAGAAAAGAATGCGGTAATTTTGGCCCATTATTACCAGGAGCCCGATATTCAAGACGTCGCTGATTATATCGGAGACAGCTTAGAACTTGCGCGGGTTTCTCAAAAAACAAACGCCGACCTCATTCTTTTTGCCGGCGTTCACTTTATGGCCGAAGGGGCAAAAATTCTCAATCCCTCTCGAAAAGTGATTCTGCCCGACCTTCGGGCCGGGTGCTCGCTTTCCGACAGCTGCCCCCCAGAGCGCTTTGCGCAATTTAAAGAAAATAACCCGGACCACTTTATCATTACCTACATTAACTGCTCGGCTGCAATTAAGGCCATGAGTGACGTCATCTGTACCAGTTCTAATGCCCTTAAAATTGTGGAGAAAGCCCCGAAGGATCGTCCAATTTTATTTGCACCTGACCGGAATCTTGGCCGCTGGGTCTCGGAAAAAACGGGCAGAACAATGGATTATTGGCAAGGGAGCTGCATTGTTCATGAAACCTTTTCGGAGAAAAAGATTTCCCAGCTCAAATTTTTAAACCCCGAAGCGCAACTCATCGCGCACCCCGAATGCGAACAAGTCATTTTGAAAAATGCCGATTTTATTGGGAGTACCTCGCAGCTTTTAAATTACGTCATCCAAAGCCCCGTCCAAAAATTTATAGTAGCCACCGAAGCTGGTATTTTGCACCAAATGCAAAAAAAGGCACCCACAAAGACCCTCATTGCCGCCCCACCGAATCAAAATTGCGCCTGTAACGAGTGCCCCTTTATGAAATTAAATACTCTAGAAAAAATAGTAAGCGCACTTGAAACCGGCGGCCCCGAAGTGGACGTCCCCCTTGAAATTCGCGAAAAAGCGCTCATTCCACTAGAGCGGATGTTGGAGTGGTCCTGATGACTGATTTTAAAACGATCGACTTTGGCACGTTAAAGCGATCGGACCGTTATTACCTAATGACCTCCACCATTGTCCCGCGCCCCATTGCCATTGTGGGAACGATCAATGAAAAGGGCGAGGATAACTTAGCGCCGTTTAGCTATTTCAACGCGGTATCCTCGGACCCACCCTGTATTATGTTTTCTATAGGGCAAAAGCGCGGTCCAGATAAAGACCACGTTTATAAAAAAGATACCCTGATCAATATCGAACTCACGAACGAATTTGTAATTCATATTGCCAATTCCGCACTCATCCAAACCGTAGATGACTTAAGCGAAGAACTCCCCTACGGAGTAAGCGAACGGGCAAAGTTAGGCTTAAGACTGACCGCCTCCACCTGGATCAAAACACCGCGCGTGGTGGAATTCCCCATCGCCTATGAGTGCCGCCTGGAGAAATTAGTTGAGCTAGGCACGAATACGGTTGTGTTCGGAAGAATATTGGGGGGACATGTCCGCTCTGATTTACTTGTTCAAGGGCAGGATAGGGTAAGTCCGTTTTTGCTCGATCCGCTTGCAAGACTCGATCAGGATTACGCCGGAATCCTACCGCTCCCACCGGAGCTGGTACGAAAGCCCTAAAGTTCTAGAAAGAGTCGTATTAATCGCAGGCCCAAGAAGGGTTTGGTCCACGTAAGTGAGAGCAAGAGAACTATCCTGCCCGATCAATACAGAACACGCAAAAGTCGTGTTCCAGAGCATTTTTGGTGAGGTGCTGGGCAAAGCGCCGTCGCTACTGACCGACTGGGGGAAAAGGTATTGAGGCTCGATACTCATGCCGACTCGCCACAGCTCTGCAAACGAATATCCTCCGCTTACCGAGCCGACTAGGGACCAGGTGGATCCGACATTGGTGACCTCTCCGGTGGATGACGAAGTAAAGCTTTGACCGAAATAATAACCTATGTTTGCTACGATTGAAGCGTCCCAGGCATTCCACTTTTTAAGGGCAATCCCTCCCAAATGAAGTTGCCAAAATCCCAGACCTCCCACATCCGTACTATAGGAATCCGAAGATTGATAAATGGATTGTCCAGTGGGTAAAACCAGCTGAATAAAATTAAAAACTCGGGGCTTCCATTCGGAATAATCCCACTCCGGCATCGTCTCGTAACCAAGTGTCACCGAAAAATCGCCCAACTGGGTCGAAGAGTTTGACTGGGTCGCCGTCACCAAGTGGTTCACCACCACCGGAACCGTAATGCCCGCCTGGAGTCGGTCATGGTCCAACAGCTGCGCATAACTAATGGCCAGTGTTTGTTTGGACTCCGAGGGCGAAAGGTCGTCCCTGAAGGTTGGCCATCCTCCGCCTGCGGGCGGAGCATCGCCCATGACATTTCCGTACGATACGCCAACGGAGAAAACTCTGAGCTCATCTCCTGTAATTAATGCGGGAACGGCCGAACCACCGGCACAACACGGTGCTGCTTTGCTTTGCGGCAGTACCACGAGCCCCCCAAAGAAATAACTAAAAAACAAAAGCCAAGAAAATCTTATTCCGGTAATGTGACGCTCACGTAAGCCTGATCATCACCCAAGGGACTGCCCTTGATGAAAATCCGTACTCGCCATTCCCCACCCATAATAAAGATTACATTTTTTGCAGCATAAACGCCTGGCGTACTGGTCGATTCTTCGCAAGACACTTTTCCATGTCCGCCGTGTCCCATGCTGGGCATAAAAATGTCCGTCGTTACTTTTCCTTGAGGCTCAACAAACGGGCCTTTGTTTGCAATGGCTACCCCTTTTTTCCAAAACTGAAGTGTATAGGGAGCATCCTGTAAGACCACTGGAGTATGATCCCATGTTAACGATCCGCAAAGTCCTTGTGTTTTGATTTCAAAATCACAGTGGGGCACGTTCCCCTCGACTTTATTTACATCTAAATTTGTCCGCTGCGGAGAATCGTGGTGCAATACCGGAGACATTCCACAACCAAATACCACAAGTGCAAGACCACAAATCAAAATTCTCATCCGCTTCATCCCTACCCCTTTTACCGTTTAATCACACACCCCAAGGCTCTGGCTTGTGCTACCGTTACTTTTTTTCCAAGACTAATTTCCCTAAGCGCATTTGTCAAGTATTGTTCTTTGGAGTGTGCTGCATTTGCAGAATCATCTACCCCCCCTTCAAACACCACTTCGCCTTTCACAAACACATAAGCGTGCGGTGTTTTTAATGCTTTTAATTGATTTGCAATTTTTGCTTCACTGTCGTGAACCACCGGGAAGGGCAATGCCGCTTTTTTAAAATGTTCTTTTGAAAACTCCACCGATTCGTCTTGATTGGAGTGAACCGCAATAAATTCAAATCCCTGTTTTGAAAACTCCTGATAAAGCGCTGCAAGTTTCGGCTCATGGCTTGCCGAACACGGACACTTTGCCGAAAGAAAAACAATCACGCTTCCTTTGGCCTGAGCGGTTGGAAAGCTTACGGGCTTTTCGGTAAGCAGGTCCTTTCCTTGAAAGGACACGACCGCGATTGAGGCAAGCGCATAAAACAGGCTAAGCAGGACTATTCCAATTTTCATT
>CAIMNF010000137.1 GCA_903842755.1 Oligoflexia bacterium | reverse complement strand
TTTTTGATATAAAATATTTATATCAACTGACGCATTGGGTCAATCATTAATAAAGGTAAAATGGTCAGGTTTTAGTTAAATCGAAATAATAATGAAATGAATGCCGTTGAATTGAAGGCAATTTAGTTTAAGAAATAGAACGGCGAAGGCGGACATTTTTGAAGAACCCGTTTTTCAACATCGAAGATCCAATCCGCATTTTTTACTTCAAAGTTCATGGGGTAAGCACTGTGGGAAAACGCGGGCAGAAAAAACTGAATCCACGGCGACGACTCGTCCCGGACTTGGGTAATGAATTTAATTCTTTTTGACTTCTTTTGATAGGTTTGCATAAAGGTCAGCCCCGACCAGTCCTGCTTGATAAAATAAGGCGTATGTTCGGCAATGACGTGCCCTTCAGCGCTTAGGTTACGCGTGGTGGAAATGGTCTTAGCTGCGGTCATTGTAGAACTCAGTCCTAAGCCTTCAATCGTCACCGAGGCGTTAATTTGCGAAGAAAACGTGTAGGAGTAGGTATAAGTTGCAAATATTTCTGCTTGGTCACCGCATTCTTGTCGGTGGATAGGGAGTTCGTGGATTCGCTCGGTTCTTTCAGTGATATTGTAATACGTGACGTACCGATAATAATCGAACGAAAGTCCGCTTGGGGCTTTGAGGGATGGTCCGAGGAGGACCGAGTCGTAGCTCTGATGGTAGATTGGGTCCACTTTAGAGGGAACATTTCCTACAAACGGATCAAAAGAGCTAATCTCATTCGCAAGCTCTAGCGGGTTACCTAGCTCCTCTTCCACGTGAGCTCGTGCAGCCACCGAACCAAACAGCTGCGAAGTGATAGCAAATAAAAAAAACACGAAATGATTTCGAACGATTCCTCTCATTACAGTCCCTCTTCGACTGGCTGTAACAGTTTAGGCGCCCTGTGTCAATTGTTATAATTTAAAGGTTTCGATTGCGGACTTGAGTAACGAGATGCAGTCGTCGACTTCCGTGCGCGTCATCAATAAAGATGGCCCAAGCATCACTAAGTCACCGTTGATTCCATCGGCCTGGCCATAGTTTGGCCAAAGGATGAGGCCTAGGTCTTGCGCGTGTTGTACAAATTTTAATGAAAATTTTTGCGCAATGGGAAAGGGGCGGCGACTTGGTTTGTCTGCTACAAATTCTACTCCAGCCATGTGACCAATGCCGGTCACACTTCCTACGGTTTCGAGCGGTGAAATCACTTTTTGAAGCTGCTCCTGGAAATAATGACCGATGGGTTGAGCGTGAATCAAAACCTGGTGCTTTTCAAAATAACTAAGTACCGCAAGGGCTGCCGCCGCAAGGGACGGTGCTTGCATGTACGTTTGTGCATGCATAAAGCCACCACTCACGCGTTTAAAAGTTTCAAGGTGCTCTTCCTTGACGATCACCGCTGAAACGGGAACGATGCCCGCATTAAGCCCTTTTCCTAAAACCACGAGATCTGGTTTAAGATCGTAATGCTCTGACGCAAAAAAACGATCAGTTCGGCCAGCTCCGCACATGACTTCGTCTGCAATCATTAAAATATTATTTTTTGTGCAAATCTCTTGAACGCGTTGAAAATAGCCTTTGGGGGGCGTCCATGCGCCGGTAGAAGAACCGCTCACCGTTTCAAAAATAAAGGCAGAAATGGTGTTAGCCCCTTCTTGATCAATCAGGCTTTGAAGTTCATTTGCGTAAAAATCAGCTCCTTTTTCGTCGTACTGCTTTAATCGATCCAACGGTGTTGCAGCATCAACAAAGGGGGCCCGGTAACCATAGGGCGTAGAAACGGTAAGAACTGGAGAAATCAGCGGACCATAAACTTTTTTATAATGGGGTCTTCCCGAAGCGGATAGCGCATACAGCGTATTGCCATGATAGCCAGGGGTGCGGGCAATCAATTTATGCTTTGATCCCATTCCGCGATCTGCCCAGAGTTGCCTTGCAAATTTAATCGCTGCTTCGACCGCTTCGGATCCAGACGAGAGAAGGGCAATTTTATTCAACCCCAATGGTTTTGCAAAATTTGAAAGTTTTTCGGCGCACGCTTCCATAACGGGAGTAGTAAACTGTGTTCCGTTCACATAGGTCACCTTGGAGAGCTGTTGAATAAAAACTTCAAGGAGCTCAGAGTTTCCATGGCCTAAATTTGTGACCAAGGCTCCACCAGACGCATCGAAGTATTTTTTTCCAGATTGATCAAACAAATAAACGCCTTTTCCATGAGTACACAGGGGATAAGCTTTATTTAGGTTTCGAAAAAGCACGTGACCTTGGGGGAATTGAACAGATTGCATAGGGTTAGATTATGAAATAAGTTTTATTTTTTGACCAATAAAATAGGCGCAAATCCCAAATGCGGCAGCAAGGTAAGCGGTGCTAGCAAAGCCGTCCATTAATAAAGTTCCTTGATTTTGGGTAACGACCCAACCGCCGACAAACGAAGCTGTTGCCGACCCCAGTTGTTGGAGACAAGAATTTAAACTCATAAAACTGCCCCGTCGACTGGGCGGAATACTCGAAGAAATGAGGGTCATTGCGGGAACCATGCGAGAGTTTGAAAAGATAAAAAATCCAGTGGTAACCAAAAGGGTGATCGGAATTTGAACCTTTCCCAGGTGAGTAATAAAAAAAACGGGGATAAGGAACAGAAGACCTGTTTTTAAAAATACCCGTCTGGCGCCATAACGATCGCTCAATTTTCCCATGATGGGGCCGCTAATAGCAGTCATCGTTCCACCCAGAAGGTAAACGAAAGGCAAGTCGACTTCGGGAAAGCCTACATTGGAAACTAAGTATGGACTGATAAAGGGAATCACCACAAATTGACTGAGCATCATCAGAAAGGTGGTGATCAGGGCTTTTCGCGAATTAGAGTCTAAGATGTTCTCCGAGATACCCGAAAAAATGCCTAAATAATGAAGAGGAGCTTGAGGTTTGACATTCGGAATGTTTTTGAGTGCAAAAGTTAAAATGATGCTTCCCAAGGCCGCAATGCCAATGAAAGGGGCGTGCCACGAGAAGTGGGTGGCGACCAATAAACCCGCTGGAACGCCAACAATCGCCGCAAGTGAAAACGAAGTCATGAGTTTTCCTGTCGCCGAACCCCGTTCTTGAATATAAAAAACATCGCCTACAATCGAAAAACAAATCGCATTTAATACGCCCCCAAAGGCACCAGAAATTGCTCGAGCGATGAGTAAGAATGTAAAATTTGGTGCGAAAGCACAGCAAAGAGTGCCCAGTAAAAAACCAGAAAAAGCGCCCACTAATGCGTGTTTCCGGTCTAATCGATCAAAAATAAGTGATCCAAGTAGGCCGCAGATCCCTGCGGCAAACGAGTAGGCAGAGACTAAAAAAGAAAATTGATGAGGAGTAATTTCAAAAAGGCGCATGAGCTGTGGTCCAAGCGGCATCAACACCATAAAGTCCATAATGTGAGTGAACATAATCATTCCCAAAATGAGGACGATTTTGTTCTTCTCGCTCGAATTTAAATCGAGTTTTGACGAGGGTTGTGGTGCAGCGTGAGACATGATAAAAAGTATATATGTCAAAACTCCATTCTGCATTTCCAAAACCAATCTTTATTGGCGCCACCGTGCGCACCCCTATTGGAAAGTTTGGCGGTGCATTAAAACGGTTTCCTGCTGGGGAGTTAGCCGCATTGGCGCTTTCGGAATGTCAAAAGCGGGCGAGTGTAAATGGTTTTAATGGAAAGGAAGCAGACTGGGTGTTTTTGGGGCATGCAAGGCAAGCAGGCGCACGACCTAATCCTGCCCGGCAGGCTGCTTTGTTTTCTGGACTAAGTGAAACGGTTCCAGCGATTACGTTCAATCAGGCTTGTGCATCAGGAATGGCTTCGGTAATTGCAGCTGCAGAAAAAATTGCGCTCGGTCGCGCAAAATTTATTTATGCAGGTGGGGTCGAAAGTATGTCCAATACCCCTTATTTGTTGATGAACGGACGCTTTGGCTTAAGGATGGGCAATACTGAAATCTTAGATGGCATGACTCAAGATGGTTTTTTTTGTCCGATGGCCAACCTGTTGATGGGTGCAACGGTAGAAACATATTTGGCAAAAGAATTGGCCATTTCCAGGAGCGAGCAGGATGCGTACGCGCTTGAATCCCAAAAAAGAGCAGAAGCCGCGTGGAGTTCTGGAAAATTTCTTTCAGAAACTTTTGAAATTAAGGCCGAGGAAAAGGGAGGAGTAGTGTCGGTTCTCAAAGAAGATGAGCATCGACGTCCTCAAACAACGTTGCAGAGTTTAAATAAATTGCCCCCCGTGTTTGATCCGCAAGCGGGGAGTGTGACCGCAGGAAATGCTTCTGGAATAACCGACGGAGCAGCATTTATGCAAGTGAGTACTGAAAAAAGGCCGACCAGTGAAGTAGAGTTCTTAGACTATGAATCGATTGCGCTGGATCCGAAGCGCATGGGGCTGGGGCCGGTCGATTCGACGTTAAAACTTTTAGCTCGCCATGGAATTACGGTTAACGATTTGGAAGCGGTAGAGTTAAACGAAGCGTTTGCTGCACAAGTCATTGCGTGCAATCGCAGCTTAAAAATTGAGCCACAAAAATTAAATCCCCGAGGCGGCGCAATTGCGATAGGTCACCCGATTGGAGCCACTGGCGCGCGATTGATTGTGACTCTTGCGCATCAATTGAAGGGAAAATCGGGTGCTCTCGGAGTAGCAACTCTTTGTGTAAGTGGTGGACAAGGAGTAGCGGTTTTACTTCGGGGACTTTGATCAAATAAAATCCTTGAAACGGAAAGAATTCAATGTCAGTCTTGAGCTACAAACAACAATTTAGTTCACGAAAGGAACTGATCAATATGAACATGAAAAATGTATTTGCTGCATCGATGATTGCTGGTTTAATCGCAGGTTCTACTGCTCACGCTGAAGGAGAAGCTGCTGCTCATGCTGCTGCTGCCGCTCCAGCTGCTGCCGCTGCTCCAGCCGCAAAAGAAGCAAATTCTTGCAATGGCAAAGATGCAAATTCTTGCAAAGCAACTAAAAAAGCTGCTGCAAAAGGCAAAAAAGCTGCAAAAGGCAAAAAAGCTGCTCCAGCTGCTGAAGCTGAAAAAGCCAACTAGACCTTTAGTTTAAAGTCTTATACGGACGATAATGGCTCAAATTCTTGGGAATTTGGGCCTTTTTTATTTAAGGGAACTAAGGTACCTTATGGCCCTATGCCAGGCGAGCCAGTTTCTCAAAAAAAAATAGGTTTGGGTGTTGGATTGCGCTCACCCCATTTCCCTATTTTTTTAAATCCGGAAACCCGCCCTGCCTACATTCAGTGGGTTGAGGTCGTATCAGAGAACTTTATGGATTGGCAAAATCAAGCCAACCCACGCGCTCAAAAAACATTAAGTCGCATTCGTGAAATCCTTCCGGTGGCTCTTCATGGAGTCTCGCTCAATTTGGGGTCAGCAGACCCTTTAAATCAGAACTATTTGGGCAAGCTTAAATCTTTGGTCGATCAATCGGAGCCCCTCTTTGTCTCGGATCATTTGTGTTGGACGGGAGTAGATGGGATTAATTTGCACGATTTAAATCCCATACCCTATACGCAGCACTTTTTGAATTATGTGTCGGATCGCATTTCAAAGGTGCAAGACTTTTTGAAAAGGCCGTTATTAATTGAAAATGTTTCCAGTTACGTCACTTTTAAAAGTTCCGAGATGCGTGAGGAGGAATTTCTCACCGAGTTGGTTCGCAAGACCGATTGCCGATTGTTGCTGGACATCAATAATGTTTTTGTGAGTGCGTCCAATCACGGTTGGAGTGCGGAACAATTTTTGAAATCCCTCCCCCATCAGAAGGTCAGTCAAGTTCACGTAGCAGGGCACACCACGCGCGAGGATGGTTTTCTGATCGATACCCACGACCATCCTGTCCGCAAGGAAGTTTTGGATCTCACCCGATGGTATGCGGACCATTTTGGCATTCCTTGCCTAATGCTCGAACGGGACGCTCACATTCCCGAATGGTCCGAAATGGAAGTTGAGCTATTAAAGTTAAAGGATTGTTTATGAGTTCACCTTTTCTTTTTCAAAGAGAGTGGCAGCGGGCGGTGTTAGATGAGTGGGGAACCAAAGCTACTTTTGCCGAAATCAGTGGTCATTTCGATGTTTATGACGATGCGTTTTGGATCCGTTTTTCGGATGTCCTTGAATTATATTTGCCCAAATTTAGCGCCTTAGCCGCGAATGACTGGGATGAAAATCTGATGAATGCATTTCAGAAGCGACCGCCAACTTCCTGGACCGTCGTCGAAATCACAGAAATTTTTGTTTCTTATTTGCGTGAAATTCGTCATCCGCACGCATGGCATGGAGTGGATGAAGGAGCAGATCACCAAAGCCTATCAG
>CAIMNF010000136.1 GCA_903842755.1 Oligoflexia bacterium | reverse complement strand
CACCTGCTGAAGCTCGCGATCGTGAGAGGACTTTAAATCTTCGTATCCGGTAAGGAGCATGGATTTTTGCTGATCTAAATCCCGCGTCCCCTGGTGACTTGCCTGACCAACCTCTTTCAAATACGCCTCTTTTAGCTCGGAGCGCTCCCGCTCATCACGCTCCTTAAGGCCTTGCACCTGCGCTAAATGATGCCTGTTCTCCGCCTCAAGCTGACTTAAGTAGCGCCCTTCTTCACTGCGATGAATCTTTTCGACCAGTTTTGGAGACACCAAAAACTCGTTTTCACTTGTCCGCATTGCTTGAAGCTGTTGATCTTTTTCACTGAGGTCGTGATCGAACGCTTTCTTCTCTTCCGAATAGTGATTTCTAAAAGCATCCCCTTGACCTTCGAGTGCTGCTTGCGTCTGCCGGGTACTGTTATCGATTAATACTTTATTCCCGTGTTGATTTAATTCCCGCTCTTTTTGGAGCTGTTGTTTCAATCCCTCCTCCGCCGCGGTCATCTCGACGACGCGCGCGTGATCGGTGCGAATAAAGTCTTCTTTTTGATTTCGCAACATGCGATTCGTTCTACTCAATGCGGATTGTTCCGTATCCGATATTCGCTCTTGAACTGCATGAATTTGCTCGGCGCTATCGGCCCGAAGCTTATTCAACTCACTTTCGTAGGAATCCACGAGATGCTCTTTTTCGCGCTTTGTAGGCCCTTCAACCTCCGCCATCGCCTTGATTCGCGCTTTTGCCTTTTCTCCCTCTAAATCACGTGGATCCATTTGACTGCTTTTTAGCGCCAAATTCAATTGTTCCGACTCAGCCCGATGGGCTCTGTTTTGAGATTCTACCAGTGCCTTGGTCTGACGCTCTTGGTTTGCTTTTACTTCTTCTAAGCGATGGTTCAGGCTCTCTTCCATTTGCGCTGCATGTTTGTCGGAAGCTCGATCGATCTCATTCCGATAATCTTGAATGCGGTTTCGCTCGTCTGTTAAGCTTCGCGCATCCTGAGTAAACTTTTTGCCGTCGCGATTATAAAGCTCTTCTTTTAAACGTCGGACATCCTCTTGGGCTTCGGCACGCTCTTTTAGGATCTTTTCGCGAAATTCATTCCGTGACTGTTCTCGGTCCAGCGCAAACTCGTCTTTGAGCTTTTGCAATTGCTGCTCATGCTCCTCTTGGGCGCGCGCCCGCTCGGCCTCGGCACTATCGTACCGGCCTTGATCGATGTATGCAGGTGTAGAATCAGAAATCGTCGACATCTGATTTATAGGGTACGATGTTTTAGTTTTCTGCTCTATCAGTCTTTAAAGGGTGGGCAAAAAATGCCTAAAGATCTTCAAAAATAGGAGAGATCAATTTTGCATTCCTTTATTTATACTCTAACCCAAACTGATTCATCAGCTGATAGTCACCGGTAAACGTAATTTTCTGAGTCGGCTTCCAGAAATTATCCGGATGGACTTTTTTAGTAAGCCAGTATCCACCCGTAATTTTTCCATCGTCATCTAAGTTTAGAATATACTCAACTTCTTGACTGTTACTTGCAAATTGATCCGTTCCAATTCCTGGGTCCCAGCTGGATTCCGACTCGCGCCCATAAGTCATCGAAGCCTTGACGTGAACGGCATTTTTCGAAAGCCCAGAGGGCACTCCGCTACCGACAATTTGAAATTCAAAGCCATAAACCGGTTGATTCCAAATTTGGCGGCCCGATTCAATATTCGAAGCAAACCCTTTATGCTTTAATCCAATTTCGTTCGCCAAAATGACGTGGTACGCGCCCGGATTTAATTCTTTACACGCAATCCTGTTCCACCGACCACAATAAGCTCCTACTTGAACGTTTTCGGTGTTGTCGTGCATCGAAGTGTAGTAGGCCAAAATCGCTTTAATATCGGAGGAGCCAAAAGGAATAACAATCCCATCTGGGTTTACAATATCTTTTGGCTTCGGCTCTTTAAATTGAATTGCAGAGTTCGTCCAGCCATCGCAAAGGCCTTCCCAATCGGCCGCGTCTTTTTTTGCGCGGGTATCATACACTTCAGCCACAAGCGGATAGTTATAATGCCCTAAGGCTAAATCAAATTTTTCTGAGGGCGAAAGCTTCTTTAACTCTTCCCTACTCATGGCCTTCACTTCGTCTTTTGTATAAAGGTGGTAGGAAAATCCGGGAGCGCCAGGGGCGTTCCAGCGCACGTTAATACTGCCCTCTTTGTTAGGCCAATAGGTTTCTGACCAAGGCAACTGCTCGGTCGCTAAAGACCCTTTTAAAGGCAATTGGTTCAGATGGTATTCGTAATGCTCATCAAATAGGGCAGGGTTGTTTACGCCGGTCATCTTTCCCGCATGGGCCGAAAGAGCGGTGAAAATAGAGAGCGATACAAAAGAGCATTGGGCTAGGATTGAGAAAGTCAACGGGTGCAGGGTCTTCATCACAGGTGTTCTCCTCTTCGTGCAAGGGGGTTAATCAGGGTGGGCGCACGAATGGGGAGTAAATAACACAAATTTAATAAATAAACAAATTTAATTTATTCTTGGGTGGAGCAAGTACCAAAACAATTCCTGTTGAACTGTCCCTACTTCCCTAACTCTTCCAACAACTTAGGAATAAAACCACCAAATCCACCATTGGAAAGCACCGCGATCACATCGCCCGGAGCCGCACACTTGGCCACTTGGGCGACGCCCTCATCGACAGAGCTAAAGAAGGACGCATTTTTTCCGCGTTTGACCAGACCCTCCACCAATTCTTGACTGGAAAACTGTTGGTCGGCCGGAATTTTGCTTTGATCAAAGGCAACAGCGATTTGAATCTCTGCTGCTTCATCAAACGCTTCGGTATATTCTTTTTGAAAAACTTTTCGGCGGGAGGTTGCACTACGGGGTTCAAAGACGGCAACTAAACGACGATTGCCGTATTTCATTTTAAGCGCTTTCAGCGTTTCCTTTACCGCAGTTGGATGATGAGCAAAATCATCAATCACCAAAACACCTTTCACTTCGCCCCGTTCTTCCTGGCGGCGCTTGATCCCCTTGAATGTTCGTAGACCAGATTTGATGCGTTCGGGTAAAACGCCCAACTCCTTACATTCAATCCAGACCGCCAATGCGTTGAGTGCATTGTGTTCGCCGGTCAATTGCAACTCAATTGAATCTAGAACTTTTCCGCGGTGTACGACCGAAAACTGGATCCCCTGGGCAATCGGCTTTAAATCGGAAATCGTGTAATCGGCTTGATCTTTCTCGAATCGTGAATAAGTAATGACCGGAACTTTCGCGTCTTTCAAAAGCTCGCGAACGGTTTCGGATTCAATACAAGCGATCAAACGGCCATCCAATCGCACCCTTGAAATCAATCCTTGGAATGCTTTCTTGACCGCATTCAGATCGGCGTAGATATCTGCGTGGTCGAACTCTACAGAAGTAAGGATCACATCATTGGGTAGATAGTGATTAAACTTAGGAACTTTGTCCCAATAGGCCGTATCGTATTCATCTCCTTCTAGAACAAAAACTTTTCCCAAGCCAGGCGCCGTCTCTACATGAAAGCTGTAAGGCAAACTTTGCGAAACGCCTCCAATAAAATAGGAGGGACCTAACCCACATTGGCTTAGGGTATGCGCCAATAAACTTGAAGTCGTCGTTTTGCCGTGAGTTCCGGCCACAACTAGGTTTCGGGTTTCAACCAATAAATGGCGTTCCATAAACTCGGGCAGTGAAACAAATTTATCGCCGCGCGCCTCGAAGGCGACCATTTCAGGATTCCCCCGGCTGATAACATTTCCTACGACAACTAAATCAGGCTTTCCCTTCAAAAGAGACAAATTTTTTGCATCATAAGGAGAAAATAATTCCACTCCTTCTTTCAGCAGGACATCACTCATCGGCGGATAGACATTCTGGTCACTGCCCGTGACTCTAATTCCAGCGCGCCTTAAATGCGCCGCAAAGGCTCCCATCAACGTTCCACAAACCCCTAGAATATGTACGTGTTTAAAAGTCATGCTTTTAGTCTATTTGATTCCCACTACAAAAGCGATCCAAGAAAAGTCATTCTCACCGGACTCTTTTTGCAAAAATTC
The DNA here is from genome assembly GCA_903842755.1 of Oligoflexia bacterium. Classification (GTDB taxonomy): domain Bacteria; phylum Bdellovibrionota; class UBA1018; order UBA1018; family CAIMNF01; genus CAIMNF01. The sequence continues at coordinate 394 of CAIMNF010000136.1, read as the reverse complement.
GCCATTTCCCTGACCCCTGCCATCATCCCCTTCCCAATAAACAACGGCATCTTTAAAGCCCGCATCCTTTAGCAAATCCTTCAACTCCGGAATAGTCCACACCCTCCAGTCGTAGGTAAACACGTTTTTATGCATCACTCCGCGTGAGTCTTTAAAATGGATTGCATAAAAGCCATCATGGGTGATGGGATCAAAAGACTTTTGGTCCCAATAATACGTGTATTTCCCCAATCCCCTAACCCGATACGTTTTTTGCTCGCGGCCAGAACGGACAAATCCAGGCCCCCCGGCCAACTCCAAAACAAAAAGTCCGTCCGGTTTTAGGGACTGAAGTGCCGCCTTAAAATAGGTTTTTAGAAGACTCCGCGTTTTAAAAATATTGAACGAAAAATTG
>CAIMNF010000135.1 GCA_903842755.1 Oligoflexia bacterium | reverse complement strand
TCTCTGCGGAAAGAGTTTTTTTAAGGAGGCCGCGCCTTGTACATCAATGTCTAACAAAACATGCTTCTTCAAAGCCCAAAAGTTCTGGATCGCTTTATGAGAAGTTCCATAATAATTTCCGTGAACCAGTGCCCACTCCGCGAATTCATTCTGCGCGATGCGATTCTTAAACTGGTCAGGTGAAAGGAAGAAATATTCCCTTCCTTCAACCTCTTGCCCCCGGGGAGGCCTGGACGTAGAGGAAACCGAAAGGGCCAATCGATCCGGCAAATTTTTTAGGAGATGAGCGCAGAGCGTACTCTTCCCGCCCCCGGAGGGCGCCGAAACGACAATTAACCCGTATGGAATCGATTCACTCACTTTTTACTCCAAATTCATGCATTGCTCGCGCAACTGCTCCACCCATAGTTTAAGTTGAATCACTTCTTGGCTCATTTCTAAGTCTTGTGACTTATTTCCCAGCGTATTCACTTCGCGATTCAATTCCTGCAAAAGAAAGTCTAATTTTTTGCCTAATGGCGCATTCGCCGCTGAATCCAACGGGACACTCAGCAATTTTTCCAACTGCTCGATATGTCCGGCGTAACGGGTCAGCTCTTCTTCGATATCCAAACGATCCAAGGAAATGGCAATTTCCTGGGCCAATCTTGATTCCATCAAGGCGCGCATTTGCGCATCTGCAGTAGGATACGCTTCAAAGCAAAGCTCAATTTTCTTTTTAATTTTGTCTTTAGACCGTTGCCGGATGACCTCACGCTGTTCGTTTAGCCGCTGACTGGTTTCCCTCATTTGACGGATGATCACTAACAAGGCTTGTCTTAGCTTTTCGCCTTCCATTTGCCGCATTTTGACCAACTCATCTCTGGCATGATTAAACTCGGTCACTAGTGCGCCTAGAAATTCGCTCCACTCCCCTTCTTGGAGCCAAACACCCGTTGCCTTGCCGAGGACGTCCGGAAAGCCCGTAATGTCCCGCAAGCTAATCCCCGTATCCAGGTTAAACTCATTCTTCAGCTGACTGAGCAATCCGTAGGCCCTCAACGCTTGGGTCATATTCAGCTGGATCTCGGAATTCGCTCCCGCGGCAGACTGTTTTTCGACCCAGATCTCAATACTGCCGCGCTTGATTTTACCTTCCAGAAGGGGACGCAACATCGGCTCCGCCGCGTTTAATTCTCGCGGTAATCTAAACTTAATCTCTAAAAACCGGTGATTCAATGACTTGAGTTCAATCTTAAACTGCTGCCCCTTAAAGGCAAACGTTCGTGAAGAAAAGCCCGTCATGGATTGAATGCCGATGAAGCTCATATTTTTTCCAGCGCAAAATCGCCCATTTTTCGAAACTTTTCATACCGTGCATTCTTAATTTCTTGGCTGATCGTAGAGCGCGGATCGGTAAAGTCTTTATTAACCCAAGGTCCAAACGACTTTAAAAGAGTTTCTCCCAAAAGGTGAACTGCAGCTGCAGTATCCCGATGGGCTCCGCCGTTCGGCTCAGGAATAATCGTATCGACCATACTCATTAAGTCTAAATCCTTAGCGGTCATTTTCATCCGTTCAGCGGCACGTTCGGCCAAAGTAGAATCACTCCATAAAATGGAAGCACAGCTTTCCGGGCTGATGACCGAATAAGTCGAAAACTCTTGCATCAGGATACAATTTCCAATCCCTACCGCCAACGCTCCTCCAGACCCGCCTTCGCCAATGACGATCGCACACGTGGGTACTGTCAGCGAAAACATCGAGAGGATACTTTCCGCAATTGCTTGCGATTGGCCCCGTTCCTCGGCATCAATGCCGGGATAGGCGCCTGGAGTATCAATAAACGTAATGACCGGTAGGCGGAAGCGCTCCGCTAACTCAAAAAGCCTTACGGACTTTCGGTAACCTTCAGGGCGCGCCATTCCAAAGTTTCGCTCTACTTTTTGTTTCGTCGTGCGTCCTTTTTGGTGCCCCATAATCATGACTGGAATTTTTTCTCCGCCGCCTAAAGACCACGTAGCGGTTCCTCCGATTAAAGCTCCATCATCTCCAAATACCCGGTCGCCGTGTAGCTCTAAAAAGTCAGGGAACAAGGCTTCAATATAATCTAAGGTGTAGGGACGATTCGGATGACGAGACAACTGAACCCGCTGCCACGTTCCTAATTTGGAATAAGTCTCCTGAATGAGCTTTTGAAGTTTCTTCTCCAGAGTCTCAATTTCATCTTTAAAATCGACGCCATCCGATTTTTGGATTTCGCGCAATTCTTGAAGTTTCTTTTCTAACGTGACGATCGGCTTTTCAAATTCAAAAAAAATATCCATGAGTTTTAAAACTTTATCACAAAAACTGAAAAGCAGTGGTACTCTAAATGCGTGGAAAATGCTCCAAACGAATCAACAGACCCCCGAGAGCCTGCCGAAGAACCCGTCAGTCCGTTTGATGAAACGAGTCCCGTTGAAGTTAACTCTACTCCCTTCGTTAAAACACCCCGCGTTAAGGACTTGCTTTTTGCGGAAGACAAGCCCAGTCGCATTGCTACCCTCCTCTCGTTGATCTTTGGCCTTCTTTCGGTGACCTGCATTGCTTTACTTGCTGTTTCGTTAGTCAATCGTCACAATGCTGCGACTCAAGCCGAGCGAGACGCCGATGCCCAAAAAGGGGGGTCGGAGCCGATCTATTCTGAAAACATAGGTAGTTTTAACGTCGTTTTAAAGTCAGAAGCCAACCAGAAAAAAGATTACGACCTTCGAGTGGATATTACAGTTGAGTGCAGCGAACAAGAAGGCTGTGATTCCCTTAAGGACAAACAGATCGAAGCGCGGGATTTGGTAAATCCGATCTTGTCTTCCATTACCCGAGAAGAGTTCTTAACACTAGAGGGTAAAAACCGCATCCGCCGCAGAATTGCGGAACAATTGAACGGTATTGCAAAAGGTGGAAAAGTAGAAGAAGTTCGATTTACCGAATTGACGATCGAGGAAGGCCGTGGGGGCACAAAAAGTTCGCAATGAATGCCTTTATTTCAGGCCAGCAAAAATTAATTCCAGCCGTTTTACTCTACGCATTTTACCAGGATCAAGTTTTAATGATGCACCGGAATCTTCGGAGCGGGGACGTTCACCAACAAAAATGGAATGGACTGGGGGGCAAAGTCGAAAAGGGCGAAACAGTTCTTGAGGCCGCTTGCCGAGAGTTCCAAGAAGAAGCGCACGTACACACCACTCAAAACCAATGGAATTGGGCAGGCCAACTTCATTTCCCAGAATTTAAGCCTGCCCAGAATGAAGATTGGTGGGTTACCGTTTTTACGGCAACCCTTACCGACGAACAAATCAAAAAAATCCCCTTCGCCCAAGCTCTTCCACATGCAGAAGGCACCCTGCACCTCATCCCCCAGGCGCAGATTGGTGATTTAAACTTGTGGGAAGGGGATCATTTTTTTATTCCGCACGTCATCGAGCGGATTCCTTTTTACGGAACATTTTTCTATCAGGATGGTCGGTGCTTAAAACATGAATTACATCGTGTGGGTTAAGCTAATTTTTTCTTGAGCCCGATCTTGAGTCCGATCCTGAGAGCGCGGCCCAATAATTTGATGCCGCTTTAACATTTCAAAAAGGGTACTCCGAGCGACTCCCAATATTTTTGCAGCTTCACTTCGGTTCCCCCCGGCCATTTTTAACGCGCGCAAAAGCATGATTTTTTCCATATCGCAAAGTCGATATACTCCCGGAAGATCGACTTCGGTCCCCTCATTGGCTCCTTGATTTTCTTCTTGCTGGTAAACTAGAAAATCAAACTCCTTCGAATAAAGGACTGGCTCGCTAGGTCCAATTGTTCCACATGCTCTCTCTATCGCATGCCGAAGCTCTCGGACATTTCCCGGCCACGAATAGGATTTTAATCGAAAAATGGTTTCTTCCGTCAATCCCTTGCCAAATTCGCGCGCAAACATTCGGGATAAACTTTCCACGTCTTCGGGCCGACTTCTTAGCGTGGGAATCTCGAGGGGTAAGGACGCAAGCCGAAAATACAAATCTTGCCTAAAATGCCCGCTTTTTACCAGTTTACTTAAGGGTTTATGAGTGGCACTGATCACCCGCACATCGGCGTGAAGAACTCGATCCGAACCGACAGGTCTAATTTCGCCATTTTCTAAAAAGCGGAGTAACTTGACCTGAATTTCCGGGGGCAGATCACCCATTTCATCTAGAAATAGCGTGCCACCGTGGGCTTGCAAAAGGG
>CAIMNF010000134.1 GCA_903842755.1 Oligoflexia bacterium | reverse complement strand
GAATTAAAATTTTAGAGAAAATTTAAGCTGTCCAAATTAAGAACTTATATGTTTTAGATTCCTAATGTCGTATTTTTGAGCCCATTTGATTCAGTGATCTGCCAAATGTCCGTGGTGGCACCTTTAGAAATATTTCCAGCGGCTTCGGCAGTAAAGTTTCCAGTATTGGCCACAGCACTGCTACTAACGCTAGAGGTTGCAGTCCCCCCACCATCAGCAATGCCAGCGGTGAAATAAGAGGTTCCAGCGCCTGCAGTACAAGCTTGACTTGTGTCTGAAGGAACAAAGTTTGCTGCACCTGTCCCGATGCTGCTAAAGCCAACCGTGTAATATGATTTTGTTCCTGAAGTGACTGCGTACCCAATGTTTGCCAAACATCCAGTATAGTACGATGCGTCAGAATAGAACGATGCCTCGATCGTGTATACAGCGCCTAACGACGACTTCGCCTCGACAGCCCTAGCCTTAGCCTGAAACTTAGAGTATTGGGGAACTGCAACCGAAGCTAAAATTCCTATAATGGCAACAACGACCATTAATTCAATGAGGGTGAAACCTGCCGAAGGCTTCTTAAGATTTTTTGTTAACGGACTAAAAGTTGTTTTTTCGAAGTATTTTTTTTTCAGTGTGTGAGTTAGTTTCATGTATATAAGTCTAACTGGGGTATTTTTGAAAAACCAGATTTTTTTAAGGTCAATTTCATTTTGTTCTATAGTTCTTGTCTTCTGCTTAATAGCGGCGGGGCACCTTGTGCCCAAGTTCAGACCCAAAGACGACAATTTGCTGACCTCTGACATTAATTCTTCGCTATTAAAACTTGTGACAGCTCGGTATTGGCCAAGTGCGGTAGAACTCTTGTGGATCACGCTACTGCAAGAGCTCGCGGAAAAGAGAATTAGTCAGAATACGGCAAAAGAAATTAAGCATTTTTTTGACGTCGCCACGGATCTCGATCCTCTTTTTTTTGAACTTTATGAGCATGCGGGAATTTCCTTTGCCGTATTTTTTGAAGATGGAGATTCAGCAATTAATTTTTTAAATAAGGGAATACGTGCTTATAAAACGCGAGTTATACCTGGGTTGGCGGGATCGGAGCTTTCCGGAAATCCACGATTAGGGGCAAAATTTTCAATAAGATATTGGCCAAATCCAGCATTTTTATTTATTCAAGTGGCCTATACGGAGGCTTACGTTCGGCACGACATAAAAAGGGCGAAGGAAGCATTCCTTGTTGCGGCGAATGTACTGGGCGCGCCTGAATATTTACACAACATGAGCAAGTGGCTCATTGAGCCTGGTTCGGAGCGAAGGCTTGAAGTAAATGTATTGCGTGAAATGATTGGGAGCACGAAAGACCCGGACTTAAAAGTTCGGCTAACTGAAAAACTTAAGTCAGTTCAAAAAGATTTAAGGTAGGTGCCAGCATGAGGAAAATCGGTAAAGCTTGGTCAAAACTGAAACTCTAGCTAACTATTGGGTTAGAGTTTACACATTAGACGCTCATGGAGTGTAAAATAAAATAATAAATGCAAGTCAAAAGTAAGAAAAGGGATCTTTATTAATATCATGGATAATTATGACCTTTTCAAAAATACGCGTTATTTTGAAATTTGGAGGCCTAAACCTTGATTCGTTTGTGTGCGCCTCTATACTTAGATAAAGCTCGGTGGTTGTATAATTTATTTTTATTTGGTTTCGTTTTTATTTGCTTAATGGCTCTTTCACAAAATGCAATTTGGACTGACTTTTTTTCAATTGACGATTCGCTGTTGATCGCAATCCCGCAAGTGAGAGCGCCAGCAAGTTGGAAATGGTTAAAGGTAGTTTTCACCCCGGGATTTCATATTGATTATTATCCTATTCGAGATCTATCTTATTGGTTTGATGTTCATATATTTGGTGCGGATAATCTTGGGGTTGATGGTCACATTTATCGAATTCATAATATATTTTTACTCGCAGCAAGTTCAGTTCTTCTAAGTTGGACATTAAACTTATTAGGATTTGGGTTGTATTCTTTTTGGTTTTCAGCAATATGGGTTTTTCACCCGGTTCACTGGGAAATGATGATTTGGAGTTCTGCCCGGAAGGATATTTTGGCAATATTCTTTCTGATTTTTTCATTTGCATG
>CAIMNF010000133.1 GCA_903842755.1 Oligoflexia bacterium | reverse complement strand
GGGAAAAAAACTGGGGGTTTTTTCCGATGACCCATGAAGAGTTTAAGTTTGCGGCCAAAGACATGAAAATGCTTGCCGACCCGCGAATGGCGTTTATCGCGGAAGTCGAAGGCAAACCCGCAGGCTTTATGCTGGCCCTCCCCGATATTAATTATGTTCTGAAACGAATTCCGTCTGGAAAACTGTTCCCCACTGGAATTTTCAAACTACTTTTTGGCAAAAGGCTTATTAAATTTGTCCGCATCATTACCCTAGGTGTAAAACCGGAATTCCGCGGAAGCGGCATTTTTGCCCTTTTTACTTACGAAGCGTTTGAGCGGGCTAAAAAATTTGGCTATCTGGGAGGCGAAGCCTCTTGGATTTTAGAGGACAACGAAGCAATGAATAAACCCTGGCAAGCGCTGGGCGCTCCCCAGTACCGCCGCTGGCGAATTTACGAACGAGAGATCAACTAGTGATCAAAATGAAAACACTATCCATTTTTTGCCTCATTACCGTCATTCTAATGCAGCTTCCAGCAGCAAAAGCAGACGAACAAAGCGCTTACGCAAATGTGAATCAAAAAAACTGGTTATGCGGCGGACTTATTAACTATACCCACAACAGTAGCGACACCAGTACGACCGATCAGTTGCGTCTTACGGTTGAGGCCAGATACTTTGTCATCGACCGACTCGCGATAGGCCTCGATAGCCAAGTCACAATAAAAACGGATGTGGATACGGTGGCTTCACTCGGTCCGAGCGCGACTTATTTTTTCTGGTCCCAAGAGAAGCTCGCCACTTTCGTAACCGCGGCATTTAAGATAGGACTGACCGACGCCACCGTAAAATCTATTTTTACCGGTGAAGTTGGACTAGATTATTTTATTACTCCTAGCGTCGCCTTTGGTCCGGACGCTTTCTTTGATGCCTATCAGGGACATCTGTCCAATCGCTCGGACCTTGGTTTAGAATTTAATTTCAAGATTTTCATTTAATTGTTGCATCAAGTCATTTCATTTGGTAGCCCCTGCTCACATAAAAGGGGTAATCAAAATGAATCAAAAATATTTTTTAATGACTGGGGTGGTTTCTTTAACGTTCCTGTTAACGGGGTGCGGTTCTGCGGATAACGCCATTCCGACACCGAATTCCAATAAAGTGGCTAAAAATGGGGTATTACCGTCGCCGACTCCGGTAACTCCCCCTTCGCCCAATTTTCCGGTTACACCCACGCAACCCTCGGGAACAACTCCTTCGGGTGGAATTACTTCGGCAAACATTATTCCCTCCCAACCCATCTATCGGGTGCCGCCTACCAGCAACTCACCTGGGCCTGGCTTGCCATTTCCACCAAGACCGCAAACCACTGAATCCTCAGAAAAAATCGTGGGCCTTCAATGCGAACTTTATCAAGGCCCAGCAGGATCATTTTACAAATGGTACTCGCGCGAACCCATTGTGCTTTTTAGTAAAGAGCTCGGTCAGGGTTTTTACTGGTCAACCGAAGCGGCAAAGAACGCTTTTGCGAAAGAGAATTTCCCAAAAGTTTGCGAAACGTTTTCGATCAAACCCGGCAACCCAGCAATGGGCACGTGGGCCGTTTCCACGGCGATTAAGTTCCTTGACCCAATCACCACCCCCGATCATCAAGCATGTGAAATGCTAAACAACAGTGTGGCCGAAACGATCGATTCTGAATCTACCGACGGTGGAGCAGTCGCATTTGACTATCCGATTCCGGAAAATAACTACGAAACCCTCTTTGGTAAAACGGCGATTTTGGTTGTAGGCCAAAGAACAGTTAAAAAGAATATCTTGGACCCAGAAACTCAAAAAGAGCTCTGCGCGGACTATGCAAAAAGTCTTAAAGATTAAGGTCCCGAATAAAGAAATACCCGATTGGATTTAAAGTGAAGCCCTTTACGTTTTTCGCGACAAGGGCTTCATTTTCTTCATAATAAAGGGGCAAAATGGCAGCGTCTTGCACTTGCAGCATTTCCTGCGCTTCGCGATACAGTTTTTCCCGCTTTAGGGTGTTCCACTCCATCCGGGCCTGCGCGATATTCTCGTCGTATTTTGGATTGGAATAATGGGTCAAGTTATTGCCTGTATTACTCTCAAACAAACCCATAAAACTATCCCCATCCGGGTAATCTGCCGCCCAAACCATCAACATCAATGGAATCTTTTGGGAGGCCACTTCGCTCCTAAACACTTTGTGGTCATAAAGTTGAATTTGCACATGGAGCCCTAAATTTTCTTTCAGTTTAGCCTGAATATACTGGGCCAAAATTCGAGGACGCTCACTGTTCCGAGCCACAAGCTGAATTTCTGTCTTTTCGGGATCGATTCCCGATTTTTTCAAATACTCCTTAGCCTCGGCCACGTCAAAATTCACGCCCATTTTAGAGTCATATCCCACGACTTTTGGAGGAATAATGGTGGTCGACACTTTTTGGGTCCCGTTTAACACTTGGGGAATAGGCTTTTTATCAATGGCGCGAATAAGGGCTTGTCTAAAATTAAGATTTTCTGACACAGCATCCTTAACACGAAACGCTAAATAGTGCGTTTTTAAATACGGAAAAGTTCTGAACTCAGGCATCGCCCGCGCTTGCTTCAAATCATCCGGCGAAAAGTCCACCATCAGTTGAATTCCACCCGAGCGAAAAACCTTAAGCGCGGTCGCGCTGTCTTTAATAATTTGAACGACCACCTCGGTTACATTCCCGCGCGTTCGCCAATAATGGGGGTTAGCCTTTAAAACAAGCTTGTTTTCAATTTGATAACTCTCTAAATAGTACGGCCCTACCGTGACGAGCTTCCCCGGGCGTGTCCACTGCGTACCATACTTTTCAATCAAATCATGCCGCACTGGAAAAAGGGGCCAAAACCCCGCTAAATACGGAAAATAGGCAATCGGTCTTTTTAACGTGACCTCCAAAGTGTGCTCATCTTTTGCGACAATCCCTACTTGGGAGAAGTCCGTAATTTTCCCCTGATTAAATTCTTCCGCACCGACCACATCAAACAATAAATACGCATACGGCGCAGCGGTCGATGCCGTAAGTAACCGCTTCCACCCTTCTACAAAATCACGCGCCTTTAACGGGACTCCATCCGACCACATTGCATTTTTTCGAATGAAAAACGTATAAACTTTTTGATCTTTGCTGATCACCATTTTTTCCGCTAAACACGTTTTAGGTTTAAGGTTAGGGTCCACTTCCATTAAACCTTCCATCATGTTCATCAGAATGGGGGTCTCTACGGCGGACGAAGCCACGTGCCAATCTAAACTAATGGGTTCTGCCAAGAGTCTAAATTTAAATGTGGCGGCGTGAGCTTGATTTCTACTATTAAATACTCCCAAACTGAATTCTCCCAGTCCGCAGATTATCCCTAATAAAACAAACATCTGGATCAAAAACCTTGTCGGCTGAATCATGGAGAAATCGTATTCGAAAAACCTGAAAAGTGCTAGTCTCATCCTTATGGCAAACTTTGCATACCCAAGGCTATTTGAACCGTTAGACCTTAAATTTACCCGCTTAAAAAATCGCGTGATGATGGGCTCGATGCATACGGGACTTGAAGATCATTCCCGCAACTTAAATGTGCTGAAGGACTATTTCGTCGAACGATCCAAAGGGGGGGTCGGTTTGATCGTCACGGGTGGGTATTCGCCGAACTGGCTCGGCAAAGTCTCGCCGTTTGCCGCTTCCTTTAACACGAAATCCGTTGCACGAGCGCACCAAGAGTTGACCACTGCAGTTCATCAGGCAAAAGCTTACGACGGCACCGGCGCAAAGATTTGTTTGCAGCTCCTGCACGCTGGCCGGTATTCCTATCACCCGTTCTTGGTTGCGCCGTCGCGGATCAAGTCTCCCATCACTCCTTTTACTCCGTTTAAACTTCCGGCGTTTTTAGTGGAGAAAACAATCCACGACTTTGCAAACGCTGCACAACTTGCCCAACAAGCGGGATACGACGGTGTCGAGATCATGGGCTCAGAAGGCTACTTGATCCATCAGTTCCTTGCCGCCAGAACCAACCATCGGTCCGACCAATGGGGCGGCACTTTTGCTCATCGCATGAAATTTCCAATAGAAATTGTAAAAGCCATCCGCAAAAGAGTCGGGAACGAGTGGATCATTATTTTCCGGATTAGCCTTTTAGATTTGGTCGAAGGTGGTTCAACTCCGCAAGAGACGGTCGCGCTTGCACTGGAGCTAGAAAAAGCTGGCGTTACTTTCTTTAATTCAGGAATTGGGTGGCACGAAGCACGCATTCCCACCATTGCAACGGTCGTCCCTCCTGGAGCATTTGCATCGGTCACGGCAGACTTTAGAAAAAACGTCAACCTACCGGTTGTAGCCACCAACCGAATTAATCATCCCGGCCTCGCGGAATCGATTTTAGAAAAGGGGCAAGCGGATTTAATCTCGATGGCGCGTCCTTTTCTTGCGGATCCGCATTTCGTAAATAAAGCCGCTCGTAATGCAGCTAGCGAAATCAATACTTGCATTGCGTGTAACCAAGCCTGTCTTGATCATATTTTTGTCGCTAAAAAAGCGACGTGCATGGTTAACCCGCAAGCGGCAGAAGAAAATATTTGGGCTCAAAGAAAATTTTCTGCGACCTCTGAAAATACTTCTCAACGCAAAAAAACAAAAAAAGTTGCCATCCTTGGATCTGGCCCTGCCGGGCTCTCGGCCGCTTTTCATGCGGCAGACCTTGGCCACGACGTCACCGTTTTTGAAAGGTCTGGCGACATCGGCGGACAATTTACTTTAGCAAGCCTGGTTCCCGGTAAGTCCGATTACGCAGAAACTATTCGCTATTACCGCGAACAACTCCGGATTCGGGGAGTTCAACTTCTATTGAACACACTTTTACCGACAAACCCCGCTTCACTTAAAGAAAAACTTCAAGGCTTTGATGCGGTCGTGGTTGCGACCGGTGTAAAGCCACGCGATCCAAAAATCGAAGGCCAAAACCTGCCCCAGGTCTACGCTTACGACCAATTTTTAAAAAAGAAAATTAAACCCGGAAAAGAAATTCTGATTATTGGTACCGGTGGCATTGGTGTCGATGTAGCGACCACAATCTTAGACTCTCACCACGAGTCGCCCAATGCCATTCAAGATTTTATGAATCATTGGGGAATCGATCCCTCCAAGCGCTCGGGATTAAATCCCGATTTCAAGCCAGTGCTCAATCCAATTCAAATCACGCTCCTTCAGCGAAGCGAGGGGAGCATCGGAAAGGGGCTTGGCAAAACAACCGGATGGATTCACCGCCTTGACCTAAAACGAATGGGTGTTAGGGTCATCAGTAAAGTAAAGTATAAAAAAATTGTGCCCGAAGGACTGATCCTTGAGCGGGAAGACGGCAGAACGGAAATGCTCCGGGCAGATCAAATTATTCTGTGTGCTGGGCAAGAGTCCGTAAATGAATATGAATCTATTTTAAAAGAAATTGGAATTCCCCATTGGGTGATCGGCGGCGCAAAGTTCGCAGGAGAACTTGATGCAAAGCGAGCCATCCGAGAAGGCATGGAAGTGGCCTATCAAATTTCGGAACTGGTGCCGGAACTGGTGCCAGAAGGGAATTGAAAGTTCCATTCCCCTTCCTACAAAATGCAACCCTCCGAAACCAAACATGATTTTAAAATCAAACTCAGGCACAAGATTTGCTTTTATTCGGAAGAGAGTGGGGCCGTAGGGAAATCGGCAAAAGCAACTGTTCCTCGCTTCAGTCATTACTCTTTGGGCTGAAGCGGGGAACCGTCTCATAAAAATACCGCAATGCGGATTACAAACTCAGCACCTTTAACTGTCGAATTACATCGCGCAATTCGGCGGCTTTCTCGAAGCGCAACTCCTGGGCGTGTTCTTTCATTTCACCTTCCAATTTTCGAATCGTTGCAGAAAGCTTTTCTAAACTCACGAACCGATCCCCCAAAAGTGCTTTAATTCGCTCCACCTTCGTTAACTCGTCCACATAATCTAACAGCGGGGCCTCGATGAAAGGATTAACGTTAGACTTTCGTTGACTCACTCGGGAATCCAGCTGGCGCCCGCGAATATCACTGGCTCGCTCGTCGCGCTCTTTTGCAGACGACGGCCAAAGGCCTGCTCCTTCTCGGTAATCTTCAGAAGCAATAGGAGCAGCAATTTTCTTTTGAATGGTCGTCGCCGTGATGCCATGTTTTTTATTAAACTCTTCTTGAATTGTTCGCCGCCGCCGGGTCTCTCCAATGGCTTTTTGCATACTATCCGTTACTTTGTCCGCGTAAAGAATCACAAAGCCATTCGAATTTCGCGCCGCTCTTCCGATCGTTTGAATCAATGAGCGTTCCGAGCGCAAAAACCCCTCTTTGTCCGCATCTAAAATCGCAACCATTGAAACTTCCGGCAAATCCAACCCTTCCCTTAACAAATTAATGCCAACGAGCACGTCAAAGGCCCCAAGCCGCAAGTCCCTTAAAATTTCAATTCGCTCGAGCGTTTCAATGTCGGAATGTAAATATTTAACTTTTATTTTTTTCTCGGTATAGTATTTGGTCAAGTCTTCGGACAATCGCTTCGTCAACGTCGTCACTAAAACCCGTTCATTTCGGCTCACGCGAATCTGAATTTCTTTTAGCAAATCTTCGATTTGATTTTGCGCGCCCCGAACTTCAATCAACGGATCCACCAATCCCGTTGGGCGAATCACTTGTTCTACCGCTTGGCCATCCGTAAGTTTCATCTCGTAGTCGCCGGGAGTGGCCGAAACATAAAGCGTTTGCTTGATTAGTTTTTCCCACTCTTCAAAATTAAGCGGGCGATTATCGAGCGCCGAGGGAAGCCTAAAACCGTGGGTCACTAGGTTCATCTTGCGTGCCCGATCGCCCCGATACATTCCGCCAATCTGCGGAACCGTAACGTGACTTTCATCGATAAAACAAAGCCAATCTTTTGGAAAATAATCCATGAGCGTAGGCGGCGGCTCGCCAGGATTTCTCCCCGTCAGGTGCCGGGAGTAATTTTCAATGCCCTGGCAAAAGCCAATTTGTTCGAGCATTTCTAAGTCAAATTGGGTTCGCTGCGCTAACCGTTGCGCTTCAAGCAATTTATTTTCAGCGCGGAGTACTTCTAGATGCTCCTGGAGTTCGGCACGAATGGAATCAATCGCGCGCTTACGATTGTCCACGGTCGTCACGTAGTGACTGGCCGGATAAATGGTCACGCGAGGGATCTTTTCATATCGAATTCCGCGCAAAGGATCAAAAGTCGATACCGCTTCTAACTCGTCTCCAAAAAATTCCAAGCGCACAGCTATTTCCTCTTCATAGGCGGGATAAATTTCAACCACTTCGCCCCTCACCCGAAACGTTCCCCGATGAAAATCGATGTCGTTCCGTTTGTATTGGATTTCGACCAACTTTTTGAGGATTTCCTGGCGCTTATATTGATTTCCAACTTCAAGATATAAAATTAACCCTTCATACGCCTCAGGGCTACCTAAGCCATAAATACACGAAATCGAAGACACAATGATGACGTCGCTTCGCTCAAGCAAGGACCGCGTTGCCGAATGCCTCAATTTATCGATTTCATCATTGATCTGTGAATCTTTTTCAATGTACGTATCGGTCTGCGCGATGTACGCCTCCGGCTGATAGTAATCGTAGTAAGAAACAAAATATTCTACCGCGTTTTCAGGGAAAAATTCTTTAAACTCAGAATACACCTGAGCCGCTAGCGTTTTATTGTGACAAAGAATCAACGTAGGACGATTCACTCGGGCGATCACATTTGCCATGGTAAATGTTTTTCCCGAACCCGTGACGCCCAAAAGCACTTGCGCCTTTTTTCCGTCATTGAGTCCCTTAACTAGTTTTTCAATGGCTTGAGGTTGATCTCCAAGCGGCGCATAGGGAGTGGCGAGTTTAAACGGACGGTGAGTAAAGACAGGCATACCCCATCTTACCTGAATTTGAATCATTTTTCATGGATTCAGCATTTGATTGTGTTAACATAGCGGAATGAAAGCACTCCTCTTAGAAAACATTCATCCGATTGCCCGCGACCTTTTTGTCAAAGAAGGAATTCAAGTAGAAACATTGAAAGGTGCCCTGACCGAAGACGAGCTGATTCAAAAACTTCCCGGTTTCGACATTCTAGGTATTCGGAGCAAAACCTACCTTACCCCACGCGTGTTTGAAGCGGCGAGAAGTGTAGCGGCTGTGGGTTGCTTTTGTGTGGGAACGAACCAGGTAGATTTAGGCTCGGCGCGCGATCATGGCGTTGTAGTTTTTAATGCGCCCTTTAGCAATACGCGCTCCGTTGCAGAAATGGTCATTGCAGAAATTGTGATGCTTTCGCGAAAACTGGGAACCCGAAATAATGAAATGCACCAAGGCATTTGGAACAAAAGCTCGGCCCAATGCTACGAGGTCCGAGGCAAGACGTTAGGGATTGTGGGGTACGGCAACATTGGATCTCAAGTATCGATGCTCGCGGAAGGCTTTGGCATGCGGGTTGTTTTCTACGATGTAGTTTCCAAGCTTCCTCTTGGAAACGCAAAGCCCATGTCTTCGCTCGAAGAGTTATTAGGTGTAGCCGATTTTACGACGATCCACGTCCCTGCTTTAGAGAGCACTAAGAATTTAATCAGCGAGTCTGAACTCAAATCAATGCGGCCAGGCTCTTATTTAATCAATGCGTCCCGGGGCGATGTAATCGACCTAAAAGCTTTAGAGCAAGCGATCCAATCCAAGCACATCGCGGGCGCAGCCCTAGACGTATATCCCGTGGAGCCTGAAAACAATATTAAGGACTACGCTTCGCCCATGAAAGGCTTTGAGAACGTCATCCTAACGCCTCACATTGGCGGGGCAACGGAAGAGGCTCAGGTCAATATTGGTCGCGAGGTTGCATCCACTTTAATTCGTTTCGCAAAAACAGGTTCAACCCAATTTGCGGTAAATTTTCCTCAAGTGGAACTTTCGCTTGATCGCAATTGCACTCGCCTAAGCAACGTCCATAGAAACGTTAAAGGGGTCTTAAAAGAAATTAACCGTATTTTGTCCGAGTACGGAGCAAACATTCAGGCCCAAAGTCTCCATACGGATCAAGACTTAGGATACCTCGTCGTTGACCTAAACCAACCGATTACCGATGACCTTGTCCAATCCATTCAAACGCTAAAAACATCACTGCGTACTCGCAGAATTAGTTAGAAAGTTTTGAAAAATGACCTTCCTTGAAGGAATTGTATTTTTACTTGGCGCAGGCTTTCTTTACTGGCTCATGAAGCCGATTCAGCGCACCATTGAATCGAAGCTTAGAAAATTTCTGCATGCCCGCTCCAAAACCAAGCCCATTATTGACATTACCGATTATCAAAAAAAGGACAAAAATAAATGAACTTTGATTTCAACAATCCTGATTTTATTGCAAAGCTCGTGAGCAAACTTATTCCCGCTCTTTTAGCGGTGGTCATCCTTCTTGCTTTTTTTAGTTCTTATTCGGTGATTTCACCAGGAAATACGGGCGTTGTTTTTAATGAATGGACCGGATCTCTTCGTACAGTTCCCCAAGGGATGGCCTGGAGAATGCCTTGGATTACCAATGTTCAAAGTTATCCCACTGCTTTGCGCACCTACACGATGGTTAGGCGTTCCGGCGAAGGCTCTTCTGCGGGCGACGACAGCATTGACCTACCCACCAAAGAGGGCCAACACATTACTCAAGATATTTCTGTCACTTACAACACGTCAGAAGAGCAAGCAGCCCAAGTCTTTAAGGCGTTTCGAGGGGCCGATATCGCAGACATTGAGGCAACTTTCATTCGAAGAACCATCATTACGGTCGCACAAAATGCGGCAGGTCAAATGTCTCTCTCCGAAGTCATTTCGGCCAAGCGAAACGAACTTCAAGACCTCATCCAAAAAAACTCACCCCCGCCACTCCGGCCGAGATTCGATGAATGGCGGCGGTTAAGAAAATGACCGAGCCAAATTGCAATCCAATAATCGTCCAAAGAATTGCTGAACTTTGAAAAATG
>CAIMNF010000132.1 GCA_903842755.1 Oligoflexia bacterium | reverse complement strand
TCAAACAAGTCCACGACAGAAGCAATTGCTTCTTTCTGATATTCTAAATTTGAAGTGAATTTAAGTTTCATTCGACAACCTCAAACCGTTCTGAAGCTAGTCTGAGAAGATTTATCAGATTCACTCTCTTTATTTGAAAACGTTTGTACGGCATTCGCTTTTAACTGATCGTTTCCATGAAATGCGGAATCTAAGCAGATAAACTGAATCGGCTCCAACTTTGCAATTTCGTTTATTAACTCTTTCGTGATCTCCTCTTCTAAACAAATCAGCAAAGCTCCGTCGCTGATGGAGAAAACACGTTTGCCAAGAATTTTTTTCTCTTCGATCACTTCAGACAACTGAAATCCCGACTTAATTAGAATTTCAAAGAGAATACTCTCCTGTGTAGAATCGTTTTGAACATTTTCGACTTGAAACGAAAGCTGGTTCTCAAGTGAAGCCTCGTCTTTGAGGCCATCGGCGTTCCAAATCTTGAAGTTTGAGCTGTCGAGTTTAAATGACCGAAACCCAACTTTATTCCAGAATTCACGCGAAAGCTTCTTTCCGCCTTCTGAGCGCTCTAGCTCGCTAATCGCTCTGCGGATTCGTTCCTTTCCAAGGTCAGAAATAGTTTTGATGTTTTTCTGCTCAATTGGTGTCTCGAACTCAATTGGCTGGGGAAGCTGAACGAGGATAAATTTGTGCGATCTTCCTTCTTCGACGTTCTTTTCCAAAATGGCATGGGCGGTAGTCGAGGTGCCGGCAAAGAAGTCCAATGCAATTTCATCCTCTGTTTTGCTAAGAGAAATATCCAAAAAATGTCTTATTAGCTTAATCGGTTTCGGAGTTTCGAATGCTAGGTCTTTTCCCATCAACGAGTAGTAATCTTTCATTGCAGAATCGGTATGACCTACTTCAGTTGAAGGAAGCCAAGTCCATGGAACAAACCCCTCTACTTCGGAGAGATAACGGATAACGTTGGGCTGAGCCGAGTTGTCTTTACCAAAGTAAATCCTGCCCTGACTTAGCAACTCCTTATACTTCGACTCACTAACAGCCCAACAGCGTCCGGTCGGAGGCTTGTGGACAGCTCCGCTTGGAGTAACAACTTCGTAAAATTGACTAGCGGTTGCATGACCAGCCTGAGCAGTCATAGGAACTGGACGCCATCGACCTTTTGGATCATTATTAGGGTTTTTATAAACTTTGAGGCTCTCTTCTGACGGAGGTAAGAGATTTCGAACCTCGGAGAAAAAAGCAATATTCTTCGCATAGGCTAATATGTACTCGTGAACCGTCCCAACCAATGGTCGATTATCTCTTGAGTATTTTTTCTGCCAAACAAACTGCGCAATAAAATTATCTTCTCCAAATATTTCATTGCAAAGCTTTCGTAAGTTATCAGCTTCATGATCGTCGATGGAAATGAATATGACACCATCTTCCTTGAGAAGGTTGCGCCCCAAGTACAGCCTTGGATACATCATATTGAGCCATTTAGAATGAAACCGTCCATCACCCTCGGTATTGGTAGAAAACTTTTTCCCAGTTGTGTCCGTTTGTCCTGAATACTTTAAATATGTATCGAGCGACTCAGAGAAATCATCAGGGTAGATAAATTCATTTCCAGTATTATATGGAGGGTCGATATAAATTGTCTTAATTCGTCCATAATAGGACTTTTGTAAGAGCTTGAGCGCCTCAAGATTATCGCCTTCAATATAAACATTCTGTGAAGCATCAAAATTTACCGACTCATCTTTATTGGGCTTCAAAGTCCCTATGCTTTGAGTTTGAATAACTTTAAGGCAGTTATTTTTACCAACCCAACTCATTCCATATCTTTCTCTTTTTGATTCTGTTGTTCCTGAAATGAAATTCTGTAAACTTTCAATATTCAAAGAACTTTCGTTAAAAAACTCAGGAAAAAAATCTTTCATTAAAGACAGTTTTTCACTTACGACATCAAGTGAAGACAGATTTAATTTTTCAGGTTGTTTACTCATATTATTTTAAATTACCTTCCATTTTATCGTAAAGAGAGACTTAAGCTCACTGGTCTGCGATAGTCGCTTTTCCAGCTGATCGATCAGACTATCTTTTTGAGAATCGACCTGTTTAGAAGCTGAATCGTATTCTCTCCAGGCATCATCGCGCTTCTTCTCAATAGTTCGAATTTTCTTCTGATGGCCCAACTTCTCTGGAAGATTGGCGGCGTTACGGGCTAGTTTCTTGAGTTCTTTGATTTGGTCATCAAATTCTTTTAGAGAAGTTTTCAAGCTGGTCCGTTTATCGTCAGCCCACAAATCAAGCTTTTCGATCTCATCTTCAAAAAAAGATGCGTTTCTTAACGTGGCCTCTTGTTTAATATCGGAGATTTTTTGGCGAATGCTTGTGGCCATTGTCTCT
Source organism: Oligoflexia bacterium (assembly GCA_903842755.1). GTDB lineage: Bacteria > Bdellovibrionota > UBA1018 > UBA1018 > CAIMNF01 > CAIMNF01. The sequence goes on along the minus strand of CAIMNF010000132.1, from coordinate 290 downwards.
GGAGGACTGATGTTCGCGGAGTCTTTGTACTGAGCTGGCAGGGTCATGAGCTTTCCGATCATGTCCTGATCAAGCTCCGCTCCATGCACATCACTTGCTTGAGTTAGAATATAATCTTCAATTTCAAGTGAACGAATTTGAAAGTGCTCGACTGACAAGAAGCCAGTTTTTCCAATAAAAGGCTCAAGTGCGGTGATCTTTCTTCCTGATTGACTAAGGTTAAAGGTGAGTTCTGCACCTTCGGATTTCAAATTTTTACAGGCCGATATGACCTTTTGCGCGAGCGGATG
>CAIMNF010000131.1 GCA_903842755.1 Oligoflexia bacterium | reverse complement strand
TTTCCTTCAAATACTCTTCGGCAATTCACCTATTTAATTAACTAATGGCTCAATTTTAGGGCAATTTATTGGGCCAGCTGGCCTTTTGGAAATGCAAAGCGGTCGTTTTGCCAATAAACTGACGCAGAAGACGATGAATTCTTGACCTTACGTTGTTCCTTTTCTAGTATAAAAGCTCAATCTTTCAGAAAGGAAATCTCCACATACTATGGGAAAAGGTAGAAAAACACGGACTCAAAAAATGAAGAACAGAAAAAACCAAGCTAAAAAGAAAGCTAGAATTAAGAGAAAAATCACTTCAAAAAAATAGCAATAAAGCACTATTCTTTGAAAAAAGCCCACAATCGTTTGAATTGTGGGCTTTTTTTATCCCAAAATTTGTATGTGTAAAGTGACTATACCGTTTAAGGGCTACAATTGGACTAGCAAAATAGGATCTACCCCACCCTACTCGAACTTATTGAATGCCTATTTGCAGTTAATGCAATTATTCCCCAATGAATCAAAAAGGATCGGAAGGGCCGTTGCCTATTATGAGGGGAATCCAATTCCGCTAGATTTGGCTACAAAATCAATTCTTGGAAAAAAGCTAAAGCCGGCAAGTACCGGATTGAAACCATTACCAGAGGTCGTTCTCCTTCAGTTTCCGTCAAATCATTATGATATTCAAAAATTTTTGAACAAAAGCGAAGTTTTTAAATGGCGGAATCACAAGATCACTGAACATAATCTGGACGATAGATTGCCACTTAAAAAACCTAGAACAATATTCGCAATTGCGAGGACAACCTCTGGCTGGATTGGAATTCAAAACAACCAAGACAAACACCCGGCATTTCACGCTGAACTTCAGCTTTGCCATTGGTTGATGACCAATTCTGACAATTTCATAAAATCATTTTGGAGTAGCTTATCGCCATGTCGACTTTGCGCAGCAATGATTTTAGAAACTCAAACACAACTCAATCAAACCTTTAGTATCTTTTACGGGGTCAGAGATTCTGGAAGAAAATCAAAGCTCACTTCTCTGCTGGGCATTCAAGTTGAAAAAAAACTGGAAGAATGGCTCTATGAATAAAAAAGCCCTTTATGACGATTAAATCGATAAAGGGCTTAAGGAATAAAAATGGGGGCATCGTGCTATTTTGACACCGAGCTACCTCGGCACTATTTTCGCCGCAGGCGGGCTTAACTTCTGAGTTCGGAATGGAATCAGGTGGGACCCCGCCGCTAAAGACACCCCCAAGCTTTTTTTCGTTTTTCGGTTTTTTTGTTTAGTTCATTTTGATTGAATTGAACTTAAAACCAAAGAGCGAGATAAATTTTTGGAAGCTAATGACTTAGTCTTATTTTTAGATACGTTTGGACGTATTCAAATACGACTTAGTCTTTAGATCAAGTGAATAGAATGTTTAAAATAGTTTTTTTGAGAGAGAGCTTTTATAAAATTACAGTAAGGTAGACTTTAAGCTTTTCCAAGCAAGTCAGAGTTACTTTGAATAGGGAAGAATAAGAGAATAATGTTTTTTACGTTGGTGACTAAACCCCTAATAAAGATATCTCTTTATTCGTAAAAAAATAGATAAGCCTCTCGTTCGATTAGTAATAGTCAGCTGAGTACATTAACTGTACGTACACTCCTATCCTATCAACCTCGTAGTCTACGAGGGAACTTAAAGAGAACTTAACGTTCTGGGAAAAGTTGTTTTGAGGCGAGTTTCCCACTTAGATGCTTTCAGCGGTTATCTCTTCCAGACATAGCTACTCAGCTAGTGCCACTGACGTGACAACTGACACACTAGCGGTCTGTCCATCCCGGTCCTCTCGTACTAGGGACAGCTCCTCTCACTTTTCCAACACCTACGGCAGATAGGGACCGAACTGTCTCACGACGTTCTGAACCCAGCTCGCGTACCGCTTTAATTGGCGAACAGCCAAACCCTTGGGACCTGCTCCAGCCCCAGGATGCGATGAGCCGACATCGAGGTGCCAA
>CAIMNF010000130.1 GCA_903842755.1 Oligoflexia bacterium | reverse complement strand
AATTAGGTTATTCTATTAAAAAACAATGAAACTCATTAAATGGGTATTGGCCTCGACCCTAATAGTGGCCCTTTTCACGATCAGCTATGGATTTTGGTTTTTTAAGACTCCTTTGGATAGTGCGCGGGCCAATCAAAAGTTTTCTTATGACTTAAATCGAGGCGCCCACCCGTTGGAAATTTCAACAGGACTAGAGTCGCTTGGCGTAATTCGCAACCACTATGTGTTTTACATTCTGGGTAAATTGACCAAAAGCTTTGGTGCAGTTAAAGCCGCAGAGTATGAACTCAATCCTGGCATGAGTCCTGAGCAAATTTTTAAAGTTCTCCAAAGCGGAATTGGAATTCATCGCGAACTTTTGGTTCGCGAGGGCGAAAATATTTATCAAGTTGCGGAATCGTTAGAGGCCGGGGGATTGGGGCCAAAAGATCAACTTTTAAAACTCATGAGGAACGCGGACCTGATGAGTTCGTTTGGCCTGGGACACGAAGGGATGAAGTCGTTGGAGGGCTATTTATTTCCAAACACCTATTATTATGAAAAAAAGGATCAAGCAGTAACCGTGCTAAAGCGAATGGTGGACGCTTTTTTAAAACTATGGACACCCGAGTACGACGCTCGGGCACGGGAACTTGGCTTGAGTCGATTTCAAGTGGTTACGCTTGCATCCATGATTGAAAAAGAAACAGGTGCCGCGATGGAAAGGCCCATTATTAGCTCGGTCTTTCATAACCGATTAAAGAAGCGGATGAGGCTTCAAAGCGACCCAACTACCATTTATGGGATTTGGGAACACTATGACGGGGTTATTCATAAAACCGATTTAACGACTCCCACGGAGTACAATACGTATACTTGCCCTGCTCTTCCGGTAGGTCCGATTTCTAATCCCAGTGCAGAGGCAATCCGGGCAGCCCTTTATCCCGAGCAAACGGATTTTCTTTATTTTGTCTCTAAAAACGATGGAACACATTTATTTTCAAAAGATTATGAACAACATCGGGCCGGAGTATCGCATTTTCAGATCCATCAAAAAACACGGTAACTTCTTGAGGAATTTGGTTGCACGATTATCTGTAAATTCATAAGCTTCAGCCCATGAGTGGCTACGTGGTCCTGGCAAGAAAATATAGGTCTAAACAGTTTTCAGACATTGTGGGTCAGCGTTCCGTTGTCCGAACCTTGGTCAACGCGATTCGCTTGAACCGAACCCATCAGGCCTATGTGTTTTCAGGTTCTCGCGGAATTGGGAAAACGTCCATCGCACGGATTTTTTCAAAAGCACTTCGGTGCCCGAATGTTCAAGAAAAAGAGGGGTTGCTTTTTTCTTGCGATCACTGTTCCGATTGTACGGAAATAACCGCAGGAATTAGCCCAAATGTGATTGAAATTGATGGGGCATCGAACAACGGAGTGGACTCGATCCGTGAAATTCGGGACCAAGTTCGTTTTTTGCCTGCAACCGGCAAGTTTAAAATTTACATCATCGACGAAGTTCACATGTTGTCCACCGCAGCCTTCAATGCTTTATTAAAAACGCTAGAAGAGCCGCCCGAGCATATTGTCTTTATTTTTGCGACTACGGAAGCGCATAAAATCCCCGAAACGATTTTAGGTCGTTGCCAACGCTTTGATTTTAAACGGGTTACGGTAGCCCAAGTGACCGAGCATTTAAAAGAAATTGCCGGGCTAGAAGGAATCGAGATTGAAGCTGCTGCATTAAGTCTGATTGCGCGCGCGGCGGAGGGGTCCATGCGGGACGCTCTTTCCATTTTAGACCAAGTCATTTCGTTTGCAGGCAATAAAATCACCGCACAAGCTGTTCGCGAAAGTGTGGGTCTGATCGGTACCGAGATGGTGTTTTCCTTGCTTCAGGGAATCAGTTTACGAAACGTAAAAGATGCCCTACAGATCGTACAAATGGCTTTTAATCAAGGGGTCGATTTAAAAGTCCTCTTAAAATCGCTCCAAGAAATGCTGCACGCCCTGATTCTCCAACAGGTGGGGGTGGAGAAGCCGGATACCCATTTTAGTGATGATGAATTAAAGCAAATTTCAACGCTAGGAAGCGCGCGCCCGTTGGAAGAAAACGAGCTTATTTTTCAGGTTCTCCACCACGGGTTAGATTTGTTATCTCGCGCAAGCCAGCCGAAATTGATTTTTGATTTGTTAGTCATTAAGACCGCCGCCGCAGAAGTCCTTTTTAAAGTAAATCATGACGATCGGGGGTCACTTCGGCCAAGCGAGCCACTCCTTAAGGTAGGCGTTGTTCAAGGTGGCGCCGAGAGCCCTCACTTACCTTCCCCAGCGCCAGTTCCAGTGCCAGTGCCAGTGGCAGCGCCATCAAGCGCGAAGACTTGGGAAGGTTTTAATGCACATTGCTTTAAATTAAAGCCCGTCTTAGCCATTTTGTTAGAGTCGGTAGTGGAATGGGTCATTCCAGGGGACGGGGAAAATCGATTTAAGATTGGGTTTCGAGAAAAAGACAAGCCCAAGGCCGATCAACTGATGCAAAAGCCTTTTCGCGACCAATTGTTAAGCATGGTGGAGTCTTATTTTGGGGCCCGCTTTGTGCCGGAGGTTTATTTTTCGCAAGTGAACGGCGAGAGTGTGGCCGAACGGGCGGAGCGCCTGCGCCGAGAGTCGCACGAAGAGAAAGTGCGAACCATCTTATCAAACGAGGTGGTTCAGGAGGCTCGGGCTCTTTTTGGTGCGGAATTGACGGGAATAGAAATTAAATGAACCCCTTATCCAAGCTCATTTTTGAACTCTCCAAGCTTCCCGGAATCGGAGAAAAATCCGCCACCCGATTGGCGTATTATATTTTGAATCAAGACGCAGAGTACTCGGATGGTTTGGCGTTTGCCCTAAGGGACGCAAAACAAAAATTAAAAAACTGTGTGAATTGCTTTAATTTTTCGGAGCACGAGCGCTGCGAAATTTGTGTCGACGTGAAGCGCGACCAGAACCAAATTTGCGTGGTCGAGCGCCCCAGTGATGTAACGCCGGTTGAAAAAACCGGGACCTATAAAGGCGTTTATCATGTTCTGCATGGACTCTTGTCGCCCTTAGAGGGCGTCGGCCCGGAAGATATTAGAATGAAAGAACTTTTTGTCCGAATCAAAAACCACGATATCCAAGAAGTGATCTTTGCCCTAAACCCATCGGTAGAAGGCGAAGCCACGGCCATGTATTTATCCCGACTGTTAAAACCCATCGGAATCAAAATTTCGCAAGTTGCCTATGGTATCCCCTTTGGAGGAACGATAGAATTTACAGATAGGCAGACTTTAGGCAAGGCACTCGAAAATAGAACAGAAATGTTAAAGTGAGATCGCGCACATGAGTTTCGTAAACCCCGTTTCAAAAGAAGTAAATTGTAAAATTGTATACGTGGGTACGGGTTTGGGCGGAAAGACCACGAATGTTCAATATATTTACGAAAATACGCAGACGGGCAAAGCCGGTAAGCTTGTAAGTTTGAGTACGGAGAACGAGCGCACGCTATTTTTCGACTTTTTACCGCTTTCAGTCGGCGAAGTTCGTGGCTATAAGACGCGATTTCATCTTTATACCATACCGGGTCAAACCTTTTACGAAGCGTCGCGCGATTTTATTTTGAAGGGTGTCGATGGGGTCGTTTTTGTGGTGGACTCGGCCCCCGAACGAATGGATGCGAACCTGGAGGCGTTTGAAAACTTTCAAAAGGCGCTTGAGCGGCAAGGCTATGATTTGGCCAGAATTCCGCTTGTTTTTCAGTATAACAAACGTGACCTAGAGCAAGCCATGCCGCTAAAAGATTTGGAAGCAACTTTCAATCCGGGTAAGCGTCCTTACTTCGAAGCGACCGCCCATACAGGCAAAGGCGTCATGGAAACTTTAGAAATGATTAGCCAAATGGTCATCGATGCTTTAAGAGGTAGGAAGGAATCCTAACATCGCGAAAACAACGGGTGCACGTAACTTTAAAAAAGGGCGAAAGTAGAGAGCGTCTTTTTGAGAAGGCGGTGGTGGGATGGGGATAGCATTGACTTGCTATAAGACAGAGGGGAACTCAACATGAGAAAAAATGACTTGATCAAATTCAAGAAAATTTTCGTTCAACAACGCGAGCAAATTTTGACCAACGTGGCCGTCATGGACGAGCACTTAATGGTTCGTCCGGATGAGGGCAAAGACGAAGTCGATCAAGCGACAACCGACATCGAACAGAATATGCGGATGCAGCTTAAGAATCGAGAAACTTTTACCCTTAAAAAAATTAACGAAGCGATTCGCCGGATCGACGAAGGCACCTATGGCGAATGCGATAACTGTGGAGACGCAATCGAAATCAGAAGGCTTCAGGCGCGGCCAACCACGAGCCTTTGCATCTCTTGCAAAGAGGAAGAAGAAAAGCTGAGCGCCTCTGCCATTCTGGGCCATCGGTTTGAATTTATTCACTAAAAAAAAGGGGTTGAGCATAATCCTGGTCCTGTCCCTTGGAGCCGTGAGCGCATGGATTTGGATGCGCGCGCACCAGTGGCAATTGTTTGTGTATTCTAAACAAAACGGAATGTACGAAGACGGCCTTGGTTTTTTTTTAAGTGAGAAAAGTTGCCGAGAAGAAGGATTGTCTTTCATCCATGATCAAGTTATTTTAGATGATGGAATTGGTAATAAAGCGCTCGCCGACGGATTCTTGTGTGGACAAAAGTGTACGGACTTAAAGCAAGAAGAAGACGATCAAAATCGCGGTTTTGGTTGGGCGGAGGGCTTGAAGGATATTCGAAATGTTTCTTGCGAACACGGTAGCTTAAAGGACGCCGTAAAAGAGTTTTAAGGACGAATTTTAAGGACAAATTTTAAGGATGAATATGAAGAGAATCACCAAACTTACGTTAGCCACAAGTCTTGCTTTTGGTCTCGTTCAGCTGGTCGGATGCGCATCGACCACGGTCACTCCTACCGGAGCGCATACGTATGCGGCCTTACCCGATTCTACCGAAGTTAGCGTTTTTGCGAGTGAAAAAGACGTCGGTCAGGCTTATGAAACACTTGGAATTGTAGAATATTCTGATGCAGGAAAATATCAAAACGTGACGTTAGAAAAAGCCCTGCCCCACTTAAAAGAAAAGGCAAGATTGCTCGGAGCAAATGGATTGATCATTGATCAGTCCACCCAAACAAAATCGGGCATTTGGAGCCGGGGCATCGATACGCGCGCCCGAGCGATTCGAATCTTAAATACACGCTGACTCAGTTTCTTAAGCCAAGAGGCTCTTCACTAAAAGCTTGGCACTTTGTTCCGTTGTGCGTTCAAAATAGAGATAAGGTTCGATCAGTTCTAACTCCACTAAGATCAATTTCCCCTCACGTTTAAAACAATCGACCCGCGCATAACGTAAGGGATCAGGAGTCGCCGCAAGAAAGCGCTTGGCTTGCGCAATTTCGTCCTCGGTAGGATGATCGGTTAGGTTTACCGCACCAAAGCGCTGATGTGCCCTATAATCGCCACTTTTAGGCACCTTGTGAATGGCATGTGCAAATTGCCCGCCAAAAAAGAAATACGAAAACTCGCCCAATTGGGCAATTTCTGAATGAAACGGCTGAAGCACAAGATCAGCTTCCAGAAGAATTTTTTGAAAAAGGGGTAACTGGCCCAAGGCTTCTTTTGTACTAAAGCGTTGCGTGTCCTTTGCTCCTCCTCCAATGGAGGGCTTTGCAACCATCGTTGACCCAAATTTTTGTTTCCAATGGCTGATCTTTGACTCCAGGATTTCAGCACTCAAGGAGGTAATTTGCGGAATAATTTCAAGTTCGCCTACTTCTAGCCCCTTTTGCTTGAGATCTAATAAATAGGTTTTTCGCATATTCCAAAGAACAGTTTGGGCAGAATTTTTAAGTGGAATTTTCTCCAGGATCATTCGCCTTAAAAACGCTTCAAACTCTTGGGCGCAATTCATGTAGTTCCAAACGCATTTGGGGATCAGGAATTGAAACTGGGAGAGGTTCACTCGCGCGTCTTGCCAGTCCACGAGTACAAGGTCGACGTTTTGCTCCTTAAAAAGGGGCTTAAGGTACTCATATTCGTCGATAAAATCAGGGCAGTCCGCGATGTGTGCCAGGTAATCTTTTACGATGAGAAATGCGACGGGCTTTTGAGTGGACATAAAATTTTACTCGCAAAAAGTTTATAATATTATTT
>CAIMNF010000129.1 GCA_903842755.1 Oligoflexia bacterium | reverse complement strand
AGTATTATTGCGAAAGCTATGCCAAAAGAAAACAAGGGGCATAAATAGGCAAATGATTGGCTAAGCTCATGTAAATCCACGGAGAAGACCAATGCAAACCAGTGTGACCCTTTAAGGAGAGGCAAACAAACGGGGCACTTTGCGCCTACCAAAGTTACACCACCTATATTCAAAAAATGATGATTTCCTTATTTTTTCAAGTAGTTATGTTTATCTCTATTGACGCACGCCGAAAACTCTTTTCCATCAGGGTGCAGTGGTTGTAGAAATTTCTAATAAAATCAGTTATAGTCTTAGGTTCTATGGCAAGAACCAATAAACCTACTATTTCGCTCGACTCTATTTTTTTTGTAACCCCGGAACAAAAGCTCCTTCGTTTTTTGATGACCGAGCCTACCACCGCTTTTACTCCGCGGGTTTTGTCCTCAAAATTAAAGGGGGTCAGAGGCTTAGGGGGAGTGGAAGGAATCACCAAAATTTTAAAGTCGCTTCAAGAATTAGGACTAGTGATTTTTCTGAATAATAACCGCGAAGTTTGTCTCCAAAACGATCATCCTGCCATCCAGCTCATGAAAACGTTCTGTGCGATTTCAGATTTAGAAGGGTTAAAGCAAATGATCGAGCCGATGTCTTCTAAGGGAATTTTATTTGGAAGTCGTGCCACAGGGAAATCGCGCTCGGATAGCAATTATAATTTGTTGGTCGTGTCTGAAACCCCAGAAGAGATTAAAAAAATTACCTCTCGCCATCCGTTAGGCAAAAAGCTTGAGCCGATGGTCGTCACCCCAGACGAACATTCCGACATTGAGGGAAAGAATAAGGACCTTTCGCGTCACTTAGACCTAGGCATCACCCTTTGGGGATCCTCCTGGTGAAGATCTATTTCTTTATTGTGACCATTCTTCTGGTCATTATTGGGGATCAACTCACAAAAGCCTCTATTCTTAGTCATTTTCAGTACGGAGAAAGCATCGTAATGATTCAAGACTTTTTTAATTTAACTTATGTCAGAAACTTAGGCGCGGCGTTTGGCTTTTTAGCGGGATCGGATGCAAGCTTTCGGATTCCTTTCTTTGTCGTGGTCCCGATTATTGCTTTAGTGGTGCTGGTCTATTTATACGTGGATTTGCCACCCGCCGCAAAATGGCGAGCTACGGCGCTGGGGATGGTTTCGGGGGGAGCGCTTGGAAATTTAATTGATCGCGCACGGTTGGGCTATGTGGTCGACTTCCTCGATTTTCACTACAAAAATGCTTATTCTTTCCCCGCTTTTAATGTGGCCGATTCCGCCATCTGTGTTGGTGTCGGGATTTTGTTGTTATCGACCTTACAACTGAAAGAGAAACCGAATGCATCCCATTCTGCTTGAAATTCCCTTAGGCTTTAAGACCATTCCCCTACACACCTATGGATTTATGATTGCGATTGGATTTTTACTTGGGGTATCGACCATTCGCAAACTAGCTGAAAAATCCGCGATCAAGCCAGATTTGGTCGCAGATCTTGCCTTTTGGTTGCTCATGACCGGATTTTTAGGGGCCAGAATTTTATTCATCATCACCCGTTTTGATTATTTTATGCAAAACCCACTGGAAATTGTAAAGGTGTGGGAAGGCGGGCTTGTGTTTTTTGGTGGGCTGATTTCGGCAACCGCTTATGCGATGTATTTTTTTGTGAAGCATAAGCTGAACCCCTGGAAGATGATTGATATCTTGTCCCCTGGACTTGTGATTGCCCATGCCTTTGGAAGACTAGGCTGCTTAGGTGCTGGCTGCTGCTATGGCAGACCGACCGATTTGCCTTGGGGAATTCGCCTGACTTCAGAATTGGTCGATACTCCGCTTCGGGGAATTCCGCTCCATCCTACTCAGCTGTACGAATCGAGCTCCCTGTTTATTCTGTACGCGGGCTTGCTATATATTTTCCGCACCAAAAAGTTTGACGGCCAAGTGGGGCTCACCTATTTTATGCTGTATCCAATCATTCGCAGTATTGTAGAAATTTTCCGTGGCGACAGCATTCGCGGATTTGTGATTGAAGATTGGGTTTCTACGAGCCAGTTTATTTCGTTTTTTGTCTTTTTAGGGGCGCTTGGGGTTTTAATTTACCGGCTGAAAAAAACAAATGAATCCCATAAAACACCCTCGCCTCGGTAGGATTAAGTTTTTTTATGTTTTGTTTTTTTTCCTTCCGACCACGGGACATGCGCTCCCCGATCGCGTCGTCACCTTAGCCCCGAATCTTGCGGAATGGATTTTTGAAATCGCAGGCCCAGTCGAAGCCGCAAAGCATTTGATTGGAGTAAGTGAGTATTCGGATTATCCCGCAGAAGCAAAGCAAATTGAGCGCATTGGTCCCTATCCAAAAGTGAATGTCGAGAAAATCCTAAGCCTAAAGCCTACTCTTATTTTGGCATTAAAAGATTCAAATGATGAACAGCAACTGAAACAACTGGAGCGCCTCCACTTGAAAGTCGTACGCATGCCCCAAGAACAGTTTTTTATGATGGGGCAATGGTTGCAGGAATTGGGCAAAGCTTTGGGCGAAAATACAAAAACGACAGGAGTCATTAATCGCTGGAAGAATGAGCTTCAGAAACTTTCCCTGAAGGCATCAAAAGGTAAAGCGGGTAAAGGTAAATTGTTCGTTGAGGTCCAAGACGAACCCTTAGTCACAGTCGGTGGACCAAGTTTTTTAACCGATGCGTTTAAACTGCTCGGATATGACAATATTTTTAAAAACTTAAATCAAGGCTATCCAAAAGTTTCGCGCGAAAGTGTCTTGAGTTCGAATCCCGATTTCATTTTTATTTTGGATTTGTCCGGACATGAAGACGATTTTGAAAAGGCCCGAAACCGGTGGCGCACCTTTAAAACATTAAACGCATCCACCCATGATCGCATACGCTTTTTAAAGGGCGATGATTTTGGACGGTGTTCGTTTCGGCTATTAAGTGCACTTAAGAATTTAATATGAAGCGATCTCCGTTTATTTCTGGTTTTATTTTTTT
>CAIMNF010000128.1 GCA_903842755.1 Oligoflexia bacterium | reverse complement strand
TAAGTCTTGTGTAAATTATGAAATTTTACTCAGTAAGAACAAGAAAAACTGTCTTTGTACTGCAATGCTTTACGACCCCAGTAAGGTTGAAACTAAAGCTACCCCAATTGAAGCGCCTAAAGTTTCCGTCAGGGATGAGTTTTTGAATGCCGTATCGTTGGTCATGAAAGAAGTCAAAAAGTGACTTCGAAGGCCTCGATCGGAATTTTAGGGGGCGCGGGCTACACTGGCGGAGAACTGATTAGGTTACTCCTAAGACATCCCCGTGCCGAAATTAAGTTTGTTTTTAGCCGCTCAAAAGCCGGACAGCCACTGTATTCGACTCATCACGACTTACTGGGAGTAACTGACCTTCTTTTTACAGGTGAAGAAAGCGCCGACCGGTTTCGCTCGGTAGACTTCTTATTTTTAGCATTGCCTCATGGGGAATCGAAAGTTTTTTTAGAGAAGTTCGCCATTCCTGGCTCGGTAAGAGTAATCGATCTATCGAATGATTTTAGGCACAAGTTACCTTGGATTTATGGCCTCCCGGAGCAAAATCGAAATGCCATCAAAACTGCAAATCGTTTGGCCAATCCGGGCTGCTTCGCGACTGCAATTGAACTCGCACTTTTGCCGCTTGCGCTTGCAAAGCAACTCAACCAAGTGACGGTCACTGGGATTACGGGAGCAACAGGAGCAGGACAGAGTCTCTCAGAAACAAGCCATTTCAGCTTTCGCGACAATAATATTCAAGCGTATAAAACACTCACACACCAACATGTCCCGGAGATTGAAACAGTTCTCAACACTGCCTCTCAAGGTACAGGTATAAAAGTAAGCTTTATTCCGTGGCGAGGTGACTTTAGTCGAGGTATTTTTACGAGCTCCGTGGTTCAATCAGGCCTTACTCTAAAGCAAGCTCGATCCCTGTATCAAGAGACCTACCAATCGCATCCGTTTGTATCCGTAAGCGAAAGCCCTATCCATCTAAAAGCGGTGGTCAACACGAACCGCGCTCAACTGGAAATTCAAGGGGGAGACGGACAATTGGTTATTCACTCGGTAATCGATAATTTACTTAAGGGTGCATCTGGACAAGCCGTCCAGAACTTTAATCTGATGATGGGCTATCCCGAGTCCGAAGGATTAGATTTAAAAGGAAGTGCATTTTAGCGGTTTCAATAAGAGTAGGAAAAGGAACTCATGATATCCATTATAAAAATAGGCGGATCGATTTTAGATTCGGAGCCAGACTTAGAAAATTTTCTGAATCATTTTTGTGCGATTCCCGGTTCAAAAATTTTAGTTCATGGCGGGGGGAAAATCGCAACGGAACTCGCCAACAAATTAGGTATTCCACAGACGATGATCGAGGGTCGGCGGGTGACGGATTCCGAGACCTTGAAGATCGCCACTATGGTTTATGGGGGACTGATCAATAAAGGATTGGTGGCAAAGCTCAGTTCTCGTGGAAATGCGGCAATTGGTATTTTCGGCGGCGATGCAAAATTCATTTCAGCACATCAAAGACCGAAGCAAGAAATCAATGGTCAATGGGTAGATTTCGGTTTTGTTGGCGATATCGATTCCATCAATGTGGAGCCCATTAATCAATGGCTAAGCCAAGGTTTGATACCGGTCATTGCTCCATTAACGTGCGACTCCACGAGTGGCCAAATTTTAAATACAAATGCGGACACCGTCGCCGCACTTTTAGCGGTTTCACTTTCCAAAACTTCTGCAGTAAACCTTATTTTTGGGTTTGAGCGAGAGGGTATTTTACTTGAGCCAAAAAACCCCAAGTCTGCGATTGTGCCCTCGCTGAGTTACGAGGGTTTTGCCGAGCTAAAAGGTAATCAAGTTATTTCAAATGGAATGATCCCAAAGCTGGATAATGCCTTTCACGCCGTAAAAAATGGGGTAGGACTCGTGGTAATCGGCAAAGCTCAGGCACTTCCGTCGCTCATGAATGGGACAAGCGGAACGCGATTAACGCAATAATTTCTGATTCCTCTTTGATGAGGTCTTTTTTTCCGACCGCTCGACATTTGCGTGCGTCCAACTTGACACATTATTTAATTCATTAAATTCGGATAAACTAAAGGAATGAAAAATTTTACTTTCATTTTTTGTGCCCTCTTGTTTTCGTCAATGAACACATATGCTCAAATTTCCTCGTCTGACGCTAGCGACCCCCTTAGTCAAACCCAAGCTTTACTAAAAAATCAGGCTGAACGCGAAAAAATAATTCAAAACTCACCTCAGGCAATGCAAGCAGACCAACGCGCAAGACAAATCGGAGGTGACCCAGAAAATACTCAAGGGATGTACGATTTAAGCGCGTCACTTTTAGGAACGCTAAGCGCGGAACAACAAGGCGATCCGCAAAAAATGGCCGCTCAGCTTGACCGTTGGCAAAATCACCCCGAAGAAGTTATTGACCACATGACCCCTGATCAAAAACAAAAACTAAAATCCATTGCCGATCAATCTCCGTTAAGAGCGCCTGCAAACGCAGACAACAAAAACTCCACTAAGGTGGTACAGCCTTAGGGGCATTGACTGTTCTTCAGATTAGAAACAATTTCCGTAGCCCAACCTTCTGGGTATAAATTGACCTTGACCGTTCTTGGGCAGCCTTTTTCTCGCGAAAGTTGAAGCATTCTGGCCGTTTCAGGCCAGGACGTGTTGGATAAATCGTAAGATTCTAATGGGACGTGGTTTGAAAAAATCAAATAACAGAGTAAATATAGGGCCGCCCATCCCTTGCCCTGCCGATAGAAAAAAATGACCCAAAATAAAAAACCACAAAACCCCAACGGAAGAGCCATTCTCAATGCGCCTTTTTCAAATTGCGGGCAAAAATGACCAAAAAAATGCCAATCCCCTGGTCGCACCCACCAAGATAATTCTTGAATTCCACAGAAACAAATGATTCCGAAAATCAAGACTTTCTGTGGGCTGTTAAAAAACGACCTCAATGATCGAATCATCACCCCCACAAATAGGATGGAAAGCGTGAAATAAACGGGCCAAACGTGGTCAAATAGCCAACGGGAAAACCACCAGCCCAACAAAGGCTGGGCTCCGAAGTTAAAAAACAATGCGGCAATAGTAGCTCTCATCATCACAAAAATAGAGGGATGATCTAACGAGGGGTTTGTCGAGCGGGCAGCAATATTAAAGATCGCAAAAAAAATAATAAAGCCAATACTATAAACATCGCGGCTTAGGAGAAAACTTTCTCGGTAGGTCCGATGTCGTTCGAAAGCTCTTAGAAAAAACAGCGGTATAAAGAAAATCACTTCGCCCGCGGTTCCTGCAATAAGGAATACTAAAACCAAATCAACCCAGGATAGTTTCTTCGTGGATGGGCGTATCCCAAGAAAAAAGACAATTATTGCGTAGACGCGGTGAAGGTTACAAAAATTTCCAGTGATCTCTGGACCTCCTGGTAAAAAGCAGAGCCCAAGGCAAACACAAACGCGCATCAGGTCGGATTCCATAACCGGGCGATAGTCCCGCGACGCAAAGAGACTAACGGTATAGGCGTAAATACAAAATGAAATTGCAGTCACTAGGGTAGGAGTCCATAGTAATGGGAGTTGAATCACGACTTGCATTAAGATGCGATTTAACAAATGAACGTAACCATCGAAAGGTTCCAGAAAAGAAAGT
>CAIMNF010000127.1 GCA_903842755.1 Oligoflexia bacterium | reverse complement strand
CGCTTTTCCAAGTGGCGTCTCTAAAATACTATTTGCTGTTCTGGCGCGCTCGGCAAGGAGTTCCTCTGTTGTTTGGGGCCCCTTTTTAATGACAGGCGGAGCTTCGAAAATAAAATGTTTTATGAGTGGTACTGAAATCAGCACCACCGCAATTCCAAATCCGAAGACTCTTTTTTTTCCTCGTAAGCTAAGCTTCATACCTTTACATTACCATACACGGTAAAGAGTTGGGTACTGGGAAGTGGCTGTCGCTCGTGTGTTATCAAAAATGTAGACCGCGTTGTAATTTGAATCGAGAACGATTTGATCGGCGTGAACACCTGATGAAATGGATTGAGAGTTCACGATTTCCGTCAAAGCATCGAGCGTAAATAAAGAATCATTGGCTGATGGAGGAGTGCCGTTATTGATGATCCCGTAAACCATTTGTCTAGTTGGGTCTAAAACCAATTTTGACATATTTGGATTTTGGGTGTTGACGTTATCGGTACTTGGGTTCGGGAGCACTGCGATCGCTCCATTGGAATAGATATTTCTACAGGTCGGAGAGGTAGTCGTGTTATCGATAGAAATGAGCCGACCACCAATTGCTTTCGTTTGATCAGGCGATATCAACACAATCGTCGAATCTGTTTTTGGGTTGTACACGGCGTCGATCGGTGTTCCGTCAATCGATTGTCCATCAATTTGGCAGTCGTTTGCAATGCTAACGGAAATGGGCGTCGGATTAGCGGTTGCTGGCGAAAGTAAGCCGGTCCCTGTGTTGATCGTCAGTGGCTGGATTAAGATAAATCCAGAAGTGTTCCCGGTTTGTGCGCTTGCACCCACTAAGAAGATCGCGGTTGCGACACCGTTATTATCTACGCCTGCATTAATGATTTTTCGAACTATGTTATTCAAATAATTCCCCACTTGAGGCAATCGAGTAGAATTTGGGCTCGAATAAGCGGTATTCCCTGAATAGAGATCGGCTGGGTTAGGGGTAAAACCCAGGTTCGTATTTTCGGTGGTATAAATGTACCGTGATGTTGAATCGGTAAACAGTACATAGTTATTGCTTGGTCCGCTGTAGGGGGTTTTGTCCGCATCGGTATAAAATATCGAAGCGCCGCTGGTCTCATCTAACAGAAACCATGGGGTATTCGTTGTGGTACCGATATTGAAAACAGCCATTGTATTTTTTTGAGCTTTAAATTTAGAAAAAAGCAAATAGCCTGTAGCTAAGCTTCCCGAAGGCGGAGTGGTTCCCGTTGCGCTTGCCGCGACTGTGCTCTTAATGCTAAGGGCTTGCTTCGAATAGCACGAATAGTTTTTGACATTGCTATAACTGGTCACGGAACCTTG
This sequence comes from Oligoflexia bacterium, assembly GCA_903842755.1. Lineage (GTDB taxonomy): Bacteria > Bdellovibrionota > UBA1018 > UBA1018 > CAIMNF01 > CAIMNF01. The sequence goes on along the minus strand of CAIMNF010000127.1, from coordinate 8,798 downwards.
GAAATAGTCTATGCCAAGGGTGTCACTAAACGCAGTGTCTTCATTTATCCCAAACCAGTCCGCACTGGAAGAAGAGGAGGCACTGCACTTCAGAACCATACTGGATGGAGAACTAAACGGAGTGACTGGCGTCACGGAGCTATTGATGGTGTAGAATTCAGGATATGAATTATTGATATCTCCGTGTGTATCGATGTTTTTGATATGTATCCATGTATTTGATGTTCCCATGTCCGTATAGGCTAAAAATTCATTCGTACTTCCCGCTGCAGTTTGTGGGCCAAAACTAGAGCTGAGGGAAACTGGAATTGCGAAAGTAGAGTTTTTTGTCCCATTGTAGTCGCTTCCTGTTAAAACGATCGGAGTCTGCAAATTTGGTGCAGCCCCAGGCGCCGTATTAAGAATGGGGTTCGTGTTCAAAATGGATCCGCTCCAAAGGAATCCGACTGGACTTCCGTCGACAAGCGAGCTAAAATAAGTTCCCGCATTATTCGGAGCATTTCCTGCAGTCATTGAATAGTTTTCTGTGCCATACCCTACTGTTAATCGAATTAACAACGTTCCAAGTTGGCCCGCCCCGGGCTCAGGTTCGCTATATTTAGCGGTGCAATCGTCTAGTCTTCCATCGGCAGTTTTTGGAACCGTATAAGTCGCGCTGATAGTCGTGCTTTGCGCAATTCCGCTATTGAAGAGGCAACCATTTGCATACCAGTGGTAGATCGGATAAGGAGCGGAGTTCGAGAACGAAGATAACGTGGCAGAGAAAGTGAGTGTTTCCCCTTTTTCTGCAGAAAAATGCATTCCGTTAAAAGGCGTGGTGGCAAGATTATTTGGCATGAGCCCCGTCTGAATATAAGGCGAATTGCTTGGAACAGCATAGTTGTATTCTTTGGTAATGGTGCTTCCATTCACCGTAAAGCTAAAGGTATGCCCGGTTGCTCCCGAAAATGAGGCTAATCCACCAGATCCAGGATTGGCCGTACAATCGAGACAGCGATCAAAAAACTCATTGAATTGCTGGTTTTTTTGAACACTTGCATTGGGCGCATTGGGCATTTGATAGGTTCGGGTCAACGAGGTGCTACTGAGAATAGGAGGGATTGTCGACGGTCCCTGGGAGGTAATTTCAACATTGAGCTTGGTTGTGCTTGAGTACGCAAAAGCATCTGAGGAGCTCAAGTAACAGTGCTCGACCCTTCCTGCACCACCGTTAGCACTTTCGTTAAAGCGAATAATATCTTTATGCCCGGAAAATCCTGTCGCATTTGCAGCGTCAGCAAGCGCCGCCGTGCTATGGCAGTATTGGCCTGTCGCTAATGGTTCGGAAGCGTTCCAAGTTCCGGTAACGCCATAAAGTGTAAGTGTTGTTGAAGTTACCGGAGCATTTGGATCCGTGCCTAAGTAACGGGCTTGATTCCATTTTAACAAATATTTTTCGTTCACAAAAAACGCTTCTTGTCCTGGGGTCTCGTTTGTAGCTGCGCGAATAGGGGTCAAGTTTGCATTTGCAGTAGAATTGTCTAATCCAATAAAAAATAATTGTCGTATTTCTTGCGGTAGAGTCACATTCATTGCCGTGGGGTAGCTAAAGGGTTGTTGAACATAAGCATATGTGGTTTGTTGAGGGGACGGTGCAGGAATAGTAAAAGTTGGTGCGCCCGTGATATTGACGTGAAATGTATAAGAATGACTCCCTGGGTTCTGAGAGCGACAGGCATCGTAGGGGCCAGAGATATTTGGCGCTCCCAGCAGTGCTTTCGAAGCGGGGTTGCACGAAGCATTTGGATCGATGGCTTGCCCCATGGACGAATCTCCGGGGTCGGTCAAAGTCAGAGTATAATCATAACTATTACCTACTTCTGTAAGCGGCGGACAAAAAGTTAAGGGGTAAATTTCTTCATAGGGTCCAACGAACGCCGTGGTCGGAGGAACGATAAACGGTCCTGCGGTGTGGGAACCGGGAATGGTTGTATTCGGCACGGGCGTAAGCGCAGGAGTTGCTACGGCAACGGGACAGTTAAAATTCGTCGACAAACTTACAAAAGAAAGCGGGTCTGGCGAGGCATTTAGTGTGGGTCGGAATTGATTGGCGGTCTGCGTGTAATCCAAGGTTCCGTGAAAACGTGCGGCTAAGTTCGTGGCCTTCTGAACGATGATTTCGGCAGAGGAAGGAAGGCCAGCAGTCAAGTTGAAGGTATACCCATTTAAGTTTTGAGGATTGGCTCCGGTACCGTAGGCTGCTTCCTTTACTAACTCTATCGAATTTACAGTGCTGAGCTTACCCCAGATCCAAATCCGCGATTTTGTGGCTGGTGTAACAAAAAATTGCGAAAGCGATGAATTACTATTCGTTGGATCTAGGCTTAAATTACTCACGTCCACTGGAATCAAAAAGCCATTTACCGTGGAAAGATTATAGGCAGCGACGTCATTGGGGGTCCAACTAAATTGGGTTGTGATTTCACCGTGAACGTTACTGGAAGTATCCGAGTCGCTTGCGTTCGCAACGAGTGTTTGCGAAGTTAATCGGGACGGATCCGTGCTCAAAGCGGTCGGCGAAACAAAGGAGCTAAATTGAAGGTCGACAGGAGGTAGGCTCGTGTTATTGTAAAAAACACGAACAAAACCAGGTTGAGTGATGCTTAAGGTATCAAAGTTTTGTGTATTTCTTTGTATGGTTGCTGACACGTTGAAGGTCGTTGTAATCCCCTGTTGAAAGGTAATGGGGGATGAGCTTTGTAGATATTCACTACATGAGCCCGAGGCGGTTGTGCATGGAACTGCGGGTGATGGTAACGGTGATGGGTAGTTACTTAAAAATGGCAGTGAGGCAGAACTGAGCAAGCTAGGGGTTGGCACCGGACTCGTGCAAGCCGAGTTTGATTTTTGGTTTATAAAATAGCAGGGAGTATTTGCGGTGCTTGATATAAAAGTGGGGTCAATGTTCGGTTCGAACATCTTGATGGTAATCGTATTGGAAACCGTGTGGCCAAGTGGTGTCGGTGCAGGTGCAACATCTGAACTGATCCCTACTTCAACCGTTCCAGGAAAACGACCACCCGTAGGGACGGTAGAACCCCCGTTATTGAGCGCAGGGTTGTCGTTTACGCTCAGATTAAACGTATACGTTTTGCCGTAATCTAAAGTTCGAGGCGTCCAATGGACATCGCATTGGCGGTAGAGCTGAAAGATTTGATAAAGCGAACGGGATCCAATATAGGGAAAAAACTTGGTCTTTTCGAATAAACCTGTACTAACGCCGGATCCTACGCTTGAAACATTTAAATTACCTGGATAGCCGGTTGGTACGTCGTTGCAGTCTTGTGCAGTGCTTACCCGGTAGAGTGTCGGAGATGGAGGCGTAGGGCTTGGAAAGTTAGTATTTTTCGTCCAGGAGTTAACTCCTGAAGCGTCATTCATTGTAAAGATGTGAACATCAAATGGATCGAGCTCCGCTTTCTGCGAAAGGAGCGTATACCCGTTATCAGAGGTGCTAATAGGAATGTCAATTTGGATGTCAGCCGCTCCAGTAGACGGCGACCGATAATAAACACTGATGTCGTTGGTCGTACCGACATTTTGGTAACAATATTGAGTTGTGGTCGATGCAGGGTCAGGAAAGGTTGAAGTACACAGATAAGGAGCCGCTGTTGGACTAGGGGTAGGATTTGTTCCACCATTGCCTAAGGAAAAAGTAGTGGGCTTATCATTCCAATCGACGACCTCAAAGGCTCCGGCGTAGGAGGGTGCTCCTACGGTGAGAGGCGCTGGAGTGGTTCCCACGAGTGGACCGCAGTTTGTGCATAGAGGAGAAAGGTAGCCTTCTGCAACTCCAGGCGAAGGTGAAGTTAATGCCGAAACCGCAAAAGAATTTTTAAAATTATTGATCGTCACTGGAAATGGGCTGGGAGAAGGTGAACCAGCGATTTGCACCGGAATCGTCAATGCGGTAGAGGAGACAATGCCCGTGGGATTAGTGGTTTGATTGGTGTTGTAAGGGTCGTACACGTAAAATGTTCCACCTTGATTGCCATAGGGTTTACCCGTGTTGGTCAGCGTATTATATTGATCGTATTGGAACGTATTGATCGGGACCGCGGTAAAAGCCAAATCATTCACACCATCGAACGGAAAATTATTGTAGGTGCTTGCAATTGTTGCCGCATAGGGAGAAGTGATAAAGTTGCTCGCAGCAGTGGTCGTGGTCGCTTGGTAAAACTCAGGCAGCCAGTTAAATGAAATCAGAGGATAACTGTAAAAAGCGGCGCCTTGCGTTGTCGGATCAGGAAACCCGTAATCGGTGATTGGATCAATCGCATAAACAACCGTAGCCGTAATGAAATCATCACTCCAGGACGCGCCCTTCGGGAGATCGCAGCTTAAGGCAACATAAACGTCGGACTGTTCGGGATAAATGTGAATGCCGTTTAGGACAATCGAGGGTGGGAAACACTCTACACTATGGCCCGCAGGGAAATCATTCGCAAACGTCGTGTCGAAGAGGTTAAAGGTCACTCCACTTGGTGAGGGCAAAGGAAAAGTATACGTGGTATTTTGAGAGTTCAATGGAGAAGTGCCACCGTTTGCATCATACAATCCCCGTTGTAGCTTTTGTTGAACTCCGTTCCAGTTGGTGACGGTCTGCGTGGGCCTATTTGGATCCGGATTGATATTCACTGCGACATTTTTCTTATTGTGAATTTCTAAAATTGTTCGATATTGGCTAAATGCGGCTGTACTTAAAGGGTTGTTTGGTGCAGCAAAGTTTGCGCCAAAGCAAACGGCTGCAGTTTGGTTCATGCTGGTTAAACGGGTACGCGGAGTAAGATTGGGTGTGGGAGTAGGATTTGCAGTGGAGGTCAAATCTTGAAAATCACTCCAAACGATGGGCTCAGGATCCAGGTTATCGCAAGTAGAGAGAAACGGCATCCATCTTAAAAACTCAGGCTGATTGACCTTTCTTGTTCCCATGATCGAAACATCCACTTGAATTCCACCATTGAGCGCATAATACGGTAATATTGGATTTCTCTTCAACGTACCGCCATTAAATAAGTTTTGCCAACCCCGCGCATTTTGATCTTGAACTGCGATGAGCGCCTCCACTGAAGGTCCAATTGGTGCAGCTTGATAGGTACTTTGCGACAACGGCTGAGTAACCAAATTGGTGCCTACGGATTGATTGGCTACCAGATTATATAACCCTCCATTAATCTGGTTCGTTTGCGCCACAACCGTTTCCACGCAAGGTTTGAACTCTTGCCGTCGGGCATAGAAGTCTAGCTCTTGATTCTGCACTGCCGGTGCACAAAGATTCATGGCCAAAGGTAGTCCGTTACTTAAATTTTGGGGATCGGGGTTTGGGTTCCATCCTACGGTGCCCACGGCAGGTGCCGATGTAGGACAGAACTGAGGCGCCGGATTCTGCGTGCTTTGGATGTGGGCCCAAATGGTTGATGCATCTTGGAGACATCCATATCGAGTAAAAACTTTTGGGTTCCCCTGGGCATCGTTGCCGCAAACGCCGTTCAACACATTTAAGGCACGTGTGTCTCTTCCTGTGCTCGAATGTACAGAACTAAATGCATCCCCATATAAAACAAGTCCGCTGATGAACGCATTTAAAATACCAGGGTTTGGATATGCCAATAATTGATCTTTTGGTTTCCACAAAAGGACTAAGCGATGATAAACCAATTTTTTGTATCCCTTTGAAGTATTGTAATAAACCGGAACAGGTTGCAATTGTGAAGGGGGAGTTGAGCTCAGCGTAGTGCAATCGGCAGCCATTCCATGGGGATCAGTCGCCACGGTGTAAATAGGTGTATTCCCTGTGTTTGCATCGTTTTCTGGCGAAGGTAGGCTACAAAAATAAAAATCTCCGTTTGGAGTATTTTGCCATGGGCTTGGACTTGGACTTGCCACATCAATAGGGTTCAGAATTTGAAGACTAGGCAATGCGGAATAGGAATCGCCATAGGCGACGTAAACATTGTCAAAGGCTTCGGTAGGATTCAATCCAATGTTGCTGGTGTCAATTGCGTCGATCTCAAACATCCATCCCATTGGTTGAGTTCCATTCACACTTGTACTATTGGCCTGTCCAATATTTGTGCTAGTGGTCGGCAAAGTTGAACACGCAGTTGAATCGAATTCTACAGGCGCAACGAAAAAATTACCGTCTTTTGCAATTGAGTTATAAACAAGCGTGGGGTTTGGCGCAGGCGGAGTGGATAGACCTGCGGCAGTCAATGGCCCTGAAACGTTTCGTGGCTGAGTGATAAAGCGGGAAAGATTGAATCCGTTAACGGAAAAGGCACTCCGGTAATTCGCGGCGGTTGAATAGATAAATCCTAAATTTTGAAGATCTGTAGTTTCTGTTCCAGAGGAGATCATTCCCGTGCTCAGCGCAAGGTTATAGATTTCATCTAAGTAAATATCGGAGACGGTGTGAATGTGTTTATCGCCGACTGTTCCAACACCAATATCGGATTCGGGCGAAATTCCGATATTGATCGGCGTTACGCCGTCCGGCCCGATTGGACTAGGGCCGGGACGAACTAAAGAATCAAATGCCACGAATCGCGCCGTAATGGGCGTAAAGTTGATCACCCTTGAAATTGAATCTGACACAGAAAATCCGTTTTGCTTACGGTCGTAGGCCACAATAGAGTAACTTAAATTTTGACTGGACTTTTGTTGGGCGGCTACGTTTACGGAGTTATTGATGGTGACTTGAAAAATACCTAAGCCACATTTTAGGTTCGCGGTGCCGCCTACTGGATTACATCCGGCCGTGGTCATCATTCCGTTCACGAGTGGCGTAGCAGGTTCGTAAGGGGAATGTCCGTTCACAAAAGAATTGGTAGGATCCGTTGCCGGCCAAATACGATTGGAGTAAAACCCGTTCCCCGTATTGTTGACGTTATCATTCCAAAAAGCTCGGATTGGATTGCCTGAACCAAATGCCGGAGATAAAAATCCCCCACTCAAACCACCTAGAAAAATCGAGGGCCCGCCATTGTTTATCATCGGAGCAGCGAGCGGAGCGGGACCAGGGGATTGAAGATTATTGGTAAAATGAAGCAGATTAAAATCAGCGGCGTAAAGCTCGATCGAAGGATCTAACCCACTTGCGGAATAGTAAAATTGGTCGGCTGCGGCATTCGGATCGTCATTTAAATCAGGATCAGACGTTCTGAACACGCAACTCCACGGATTGTCATTAGTGTTGGTTACGGGGTTTAAAGGACTTTCACAATATGAAGGTTTATTTAAATAAGCGTCGTAAGTGGAGTCATTGATTCCCCCGGTTGGGTTCCTAATAAATTGCGGTGGACGATTCACATCTTGATATTTAAAGTTCCAAAGTGCGACCTCATTTACGCCTCCGTCGGTAAATTTGTAGTAAATGGTCTGGTAGGCAGTATCGCAATCGGGGCAACCTACGCTTGGAGTCATTCCTAAGGTACCGTTATAAATGGAAGTATCTAATGCTTCGTTATAGTGAATCACGTTTGAGGTGTATTGATCCGCATTACTTGGAGCACCAAGATTAAGATCAAAAGTGGCCGGCGTAGGCTCCGGGATGACGAGAGTTGCGGTCGCGGGCAATTTCCTAGGTGTATATTCCACATGCATCCAACGATCAATAAAATCGCCGTCTTCGTCCAAGATACTTGCGACAATTGAAAAAGATTGTCCTTCACCAATAGGGATGCCTAAACCAGGGTCTGGTCGAGTCGCGCCAGGGGTCAAAATAGGAAGCGTGTTTGTGTTATTAAATGGAACAGCAAATTGCTTAGTGCCATTGGGTAAGACGATATAAGTATTGTCGGCGTAATAGTACGGCTGAACTTCAGAAACACCTAGGTCATTCCCGCAACCTTCAGGAATCTGAGTACAAACGACACTACAAAGAACAAGCGGGTCTGTTGAACAACTTCCTAGTCCTTGAGGCAAAAGGGGTTGATCATATTGATACCGGATTCCGAATTGAGCCGCTTGAGTTAGAAAATTAATATTGTAGCGCAGAGAATTCTCTAAAAAATGGGTGGAAGTAATGATGGGTAAGGTTGCAAGTGAGAATTGCTCCGATTCGGCTAAGACTTGATTCACGCGGGTTTGTATCAAGCTTTTGAGTCCTTTGAAATCGGCAGATGAAAAATTGTTCACAACACTGTTCGGATAATATTTAATCAGGTCCCACGCTAAAGTTGAAACAATTCCGGGTTGTGCAACCGAGTCGCCATCAAACAAAACATCCGTAAAGTTTATGCCCAAATTTAGGTCTTGAACCTGGATAAGCAAGGGTCGAGTAGCGGTCAAGTTTTTATCGACAATTAACCCATATTGATTAGGTGCAAATTGATTTGCAGGAATAATAGATGCAGTCAAATCGCCAATATTATTGGAAGAAAAATTGTTCGAAACTGAAAAAATAGAAACGGTACGATCAGCACTTAAATTAAATCGGGCTGCATCGGTAAGATCAACCACCAAATCTAAACCTTCGGGAATAACAATTCCACTACTTAAAGGAGTGACGTTGCCTCCGCAACTGGATAAGAGAATTCCAGAAAGGAGCGCCAATACACGACAGCATTTTCGAAGTGCGGAAATGCGGGTTAGTAAAATAACTCAAACCCTCCTGCCTGTAGGGCACTTTTGGTGGGATCATTGGTCGTATTATTTTCGATTGTGGGCATTAGGATATCCATTTTTCCATCGCCGTTGACATCTCCTACGCTGGAAGGAAAGGAGAAGAACCCGCCTAAGCTTCCGTCTGATGGATAAGG
>CAIMNF010000126.1 GCA_903842755.1 Oligoflexia bacterium | reverse complement strand
GTCATTGGCGATTACGTCGCGGATGCCATTTTTTATGCAATCGCACATCATGCTCAAGTCATTAATTTAAGTCTGGGCTGGCCTAAAGTTGTTGATTCCGCACGGGCTCGTGTCGCGATTCAAGCGGCCATCGAAAACAACGTGGTGGTCGTGGCCGCCGCAGGAAATAACCATAAAGCAGAGCCCACCTATCCTTGCAGTTACGAAGGGGTCATTTGCGTCGGGGCAATCACCAACAACGGCAATCTAAGCTCTTTTTCTAACTTCGGCGGACATGTCGATGTTCTTGCTCCCGGAGAGAATATCGTCAGTACTTTTTCTACCCAGTTTGATTCTGAACTGTTAAGATTAAAGGGCTATGAAATGATGAGTGGCACGAGCCAAGCGGCGCCCTTCGTCAGTGGAATCGCAGCAGTTCTCAAAGAAGTTTTTCCTAGCGAATCCCCTGTTCAAATCAAAGCAAGACTTTTTGCCTCTGCTCGCATTCCCACTCCCAACCTCGGAGCTTCGACGGCTTCGTCTTCAGCACTGTATGGACTAGTGAATCTTAATCGAGCGCTCCATGCGCCGACCGGGCCGCTTTATGTTCCAAACTTTAAGAATCTGCCGGACGCCATTGTCGACGAAGCGACCCTGACCACGCACGGCATGATTCAGATTCAAAACATTGGATTGCCTTCGCTGAATGGTGGTCTTCACCTTTCGATCAATGGGATTCCGGCCGGTTCCACGCGTTGGTCAACGCTGAACTCACTCGAAACTCAATCCATACCGTGGTCCTATGCGTTTAAATCCCTCGATGATTCCTCCTTACTTACTCTCCACCTAACGATCACGGATCAATCGTTAGTCCATGGACGTCCACCGCAGGAGTTTTCTTACTCATTTACGGTCTCTCGCGCAGCAAAATCGATCAATCACCAAGTCGTCACGACCGTTACTCAAACCGATTTGGGATTGGCCCCGGATTGGATCAATCAGCAAGCATTAAAAATAATGAGAGCCACTCGATACGGCGAAACAGCCGGAGCGCCCATCTATTATCACGAACTCCCGCTCAAAAACGCTGCGCCCCTCCAGGTAGAAATCATTGAACCTCCACAAGTCCACACAGTGACCGTTCCCTTTATTAATAAGGTTCTGAATGTGGTCCAACTCGATGCCAATCAAGATGGAAATTTAGATTGGCTAATTTTAGGCCGAGGCCAAAACGGAAATGAAAATATTTTACAATTTTATTTTTTAAATTCAAAATACCAACCCCTTTGGGGAAACCAATCCGCGTGGCAAATTAGCATGGACTCGGGCACGGATGAAAGCGGATTATTCACCCAATATTCGGGAATGGGATCGTGGATGAATTGGAGTTTTCAAGGGCACCGTTACGTCATTCCCAGTTTTTCCGGCAAAGGGTCCTGGATTAATTTTCAAGGAAAACTTCTGCCGAGCTTTATCTCTCAGTCCCCACTTCCGAAAACAGATAATTTTGATTCCTTGGATATTCGGCACTACCAATCGGACCGGCACCTTTGTTATTTGGAGCCGATGCAAGCGTCTACCTCTTCCGCTCGCTCCAACTCCGCGATTCAATTGAGAGTAAGAGCAATCGATGGCGCGACGTTTATAGCCGCATTCACCGAATTTCATCTTGAAAGTTTTGCTCCAACCACTCCCGACGAACAAAAACAAGGCAAAATACGCATTTTTACCCTATTGGGCCACGAACTCAACTCTCCGGTAAAAACTTGGGAACTCCAGGCTCTGGATTCATATTCCCTTCGGAGCGTCAGCTCCTGGGATTTGCTTTCGATCAATGGGGTTCAATACGATTCCCACCTCAACGGCGAAATTGCTTACTTAAACACCTTTGATGATTCACGCCAAGCCCTGACCTGGTCCGACGCCCAAGGCAATAAAACGGGGACTTCTGAATTTGCCTACGCGGGCTTTATGGATCCTGTCGCCAGCTTCACCGGAGCGTTCGACCAAGGTTCGCGCGGAAAGACATGGTTCATCCAATCTAATTTTAACCTTATTGCCTTCCACGAGGACATTGGCGGTCATCAAAGTTCCGACAGCATCCCGATTGAACGCGACTCAAGTTTTACGAACCAACAACTCACCACGATGGCTTCCCCGGTCCAAGTAGGCACGAACAATGATCCCATCACTGGAATTTTTTTAGATTCTACACTTATCCGCGGTAACTCCATTGCGATTGCCGTCTATAATCCCGAAGTGCTGAAGCTAGATAAACCGCTTCGGTATTCGATTCAAATTCCCACAGAATGCGTCCAGGTAAATCCCGTGTCTCTTAATGGCGCTCCAGAGTCTTTTGTGTTTCCTCTGGTCTGCAAAAGTCAAAATTCCAACGCCACGGATTTTCGCTTCATTTCGCCGAATTAACGCAACGGAATGATTACAACAGACCATCAACATTTTGCTAGCGTTCCATAAACGGATTCCTTCATACTTAAAAAGATGGGTTGTCTACCGTTCCTCGTCTTGATGCTTCCTTTTTTATTAGTTCCACAGCTTGCGTTGGGCGAACCGGAAACCGCCTACGGTAACCTTCAATTCGAAACCTGCTCCGCCAAAGACAACTATTTTGAACTCGCCTTAAAAAAGTCAAATGTCACTTCGCAACCTTGCGCCCTTCCGCAATCCAGCTTACCGGTTCAAAAGAGCGGTATTTTCAATTTTCTGAGCAAATTTACTGAAAAAGAACGTTTAATTCCAGAAATGACCTGCATTAAAAATGCGATGCTTCAATTTGAAAAATCGGG
>CAIMNF010000125.1 GCA_903842755.1 Oligoflexia bacterium | reverse complement strand
TGCTATGCTCCAAATTTAGTTTCGAAATTTTCACCTAATGAAATGTATGCAACAAAGCCCGAACTGTTCCTAAAGCCTGCTATTTTTCAAGCAACATTGAATTCCGTCTCGTCCAAAATCGACACGATTTCATTGAGAGGCGGAGAACCTTCACGTCATCCTTACTTACAGGAATTAATAAAAATAGCCTATCAGTCTTCCGACTCCGTTTATATTGAAACTCATGCGCGATGGATCTTAGAGTCTGCAACCCAAAGTGAACTACTAGAATGTTGCCAGGCACTCGGAACCATCATTAAAATTTCGTTTGATAAAATGCACGGTCTCTCATCAGTTGAGTTAAAAGCAATCACCGATAAACTGTCTTCGATGGGAATTAATTGGGCAATCGCGATCACCGAGCTGAATGAAGCAGATTTTCTCAAAACCAGAAACCTCTGTGATTGGGCAAGAAGTGATCAAATCATCTACCAAAAAAAGGCCTTGTCCTCTGACGAACTAGTAAAACCATTCATTGGGGTTATTAAATTAAACGGAACACTTGCAAAAACTCTCTCCACAAAAGAATCAATGAAACAAAAAGATACGGTGACAGAGGCAAGCGCATGATTCTACTTTTATTCTTATTTCAATTTGGAAATCCGACCTCTCTTGCCGCTGAAAATGTTCATATTGGAATAGCATCCAATTTTAGCGAAGTCAGCTTAAATTCTTCTAATCCTTATGGAGACTTTTTCAAAAATGGAATTAATCTTGCCCTGAAAGATCACTCGACCGAACTTACGAAACGTGGAATCAATATCGTTTTAGATGAATATGACTACGGAAATACCCCAATAAAAGCTCTCGAAATTGCCAAAAAAACAATCGACTCTTCAGCCATCGGGGTTATCGGTTATAATTTCTCTTCTCATGCACTTTTAGCGGCCCCACTCTATCAAGCCGCAAAAATGCCGATGCTCACCCCCAGCGCGACAGCAGATCGCATTGGCAAAATGGGCAGTTACATACATACAGGATGCTTTAATAATACTTTCATGGGGAAAACGCTTGCTCACATTGCGTGGAACAAACTAAAAGCTAAAAAAGCAGCGATAGTCGTAGCAGCCGACTGTGCCTATTGTGTGGATTTAGCCATGGGCTTTGAAAAGGAATTTACCTCTCTTGGAGGTGAAATCACGATTAAAAAAGATATTTTAGAAAGCGACCGCGATTTTAGTTCTGTTGTTGCTTCTTTCAAGCAACATCCTTCGAAGAATTATGACGTCATCCTCATCCCTAACCAAGAAATCAATTCAGCATTTGTTATTTCGGCAATCCTAAAGGCTGGAATTAATAAACCATTTTTAGGTGGCGACGGCTGGGGGGATGTTGGAGAAAAATTTTTTAATGTGATCGGATCATCAATACTAAAAGGATATTCACTTTCTCACTGGCATTACGAACTAAAGACCCCGGAAACAAAGAGATTTCTAAAAGCTTTTGAAAAAGAATTTCATAAAAAGCCAAATGACTCTGCGGTGCTCGCCTATGATAGTATGTCGATCTTAATTAACTCAATTATAGCCGCGAAAACACTCACTAGAGCTGGGCTTGAAGAATCACTCAATAAGATTAAGAAATTTGATGGTGTAACTGGGCATTTTGATTTTATAGATGGATCGGCTCCACAAAAGAGTTCGACACTTCTCACTACCAAAGCCAACAAGTTTGTCCCAATTGAACTAATTGCTCCCATTAAAATAAGTGCGCACCCTTCTAAGGAATCTCATGATTAGTCAGAACGAGGCTCCAGAGACTCAAGGCGAGGTGACATTACAAAGCGCATTAAATCAAATTATGGTGATCACCATGATTCTAGTTATTGGCTTAACCTTTGGTGCATTATTCACCTATTCTGAAATCAAACAATCAATTGAAGCAAAGTCTGTTGAAGAGTCATTGGTTAAGACGAGTGAACGACAAATTGAAAACATTGTTCCTTCTTTTTTAGTACCCGAACTCAAATCAAGCGTCAGTGTGCTTTTAGAAAGATACAAGGAAGATGAAGGATTAACTAAAATTGAAATTATTGATTCAGAAAGAAAAATACCTGATGACTTTAAGGACTGCAAAACCAGCAGTTCTTCGAGCATCTGCCTTAACTCTGATAAAAGTATAATTGCTGCTCTTGTTCCAATTAAAGTCGGTGACCGTATTTTCGGACATCTACTTAAAGCAAAGAAGATTCAAAATGTTCTCGCTCATGATCACACACTTCAAATGATAGAAGCGGCTGCAGGTGCGCTCATTCTTTTTTCAATGCTCTTTTTTGTTTTTCTTTCTAGGATTACTTCTAAAAAGGTTCCAAACGACTTAAATGATCTCGTCACTTGGCTTGAATCAGTTTTAGAAGGTCGAACTACTGCTCATGCCCCACGACTTCGTTTTCAAGAGCTGAATAAACTTGGTACAAAAATTGGTGAATTGCTCGATCGACATGAACGATCTAGAGACAGAGCCATGATTGGTTTGCTTGCAAGTGGTGTTATGCACGATATTAAAACACCAATTCACTCACTTGTTACTGCTCAACTGCTGGTAGCTGAACAAACAAACAATCCTGAAAAGAGAATGAAGTACCTTGAGAACCTCTTCAAAGTCTGCACCAACAAACTTCCTGTAATTGGTGCGATTATCGAAACGACTCTCGATGGAAGTCGGGAAATTCATGTTGAGATAAAACCGAACGACCTACAAGAAACCATCTCTAAATCTGTCGCGCTTTATAGCAATATGATTCAACAGCGAGAAATAAGAATTGAAACACCCACAATCACTTCTCCGTTCGTCGTTAACCACGATCCGATTCAATTGGGACGAGTGATTGCAAATCTTGTAAAAAATAGCATTGAAGCCTTGAATGACCAAAAAAATACTCGCGCTCAATCTGAAAAAGATATCAGCATACAAATTGACACTTCAGAAGTTGGAATGACAAAGCTAATCTTAGAAGATTCTGGCCCAGGTCTACCTGAGAATGCCGAAAGCGTATTTAGGCTTCTTCGCGGCACTAAGCCTCGCTCTTCAGGTCTTGGCTTAGTAGTATCGAGAAAAATTATTCAAGCTCATGAAGGAACGCTTACCGCTACTCATGCACAAGTCCTTCCTGGAGCACGATTTGAAATTAGAATTCCCAACACAATTAACCCAGCAATAAAAAACATAGGAGAGTCAGCATGAATCCTACCAAACTACCTAAAATTTTAGCCCTAGATGATGATCAAGACTGGTTAGATCAAATACCTTTGATTCTAGAAGATGAATGCGAGGTTGAAAGCTACCCAACGGTAGATCAAGGAATGCAAGCCATTCAGAGTGGAACCTATGACATCATTCTCCTAGATCTTAATTTTGAGGGCGATAATCGCGACGGTTTCGATCTATTTAGAAGAATTCATGGTGTCGATCGCGGCGCAGATATTATTGTGATCAGTGCCGAAAGTGAAAAGAATCGTTTAATTTCTATCTTCAATGCAGGAGTAAGCCAGTTCATAGCAAAACCAGCAAGCCCTGATCAAATCAGGGAGGCCGTTCGAGCCACACTCAGAAATCGTCAAATAAGATGTAAAGCGATCAATCTCGCAACGACCAATGATCCCAAAAAAGGGCCAGCGCTTATTGGACAATCAATGGCTATGAATCTTCTAAGGGAAGTAATTGGTAGAGTTATCATTGGGGGAGCAAAAGACATATTGATCTGTGGTGAAACCGGAAGTGGAAAAGAAGTAGTCGCGCAAACGATTATTAGAAGTTGCGACTCTTCGGGACGCTATATACCTGTAATGTGCGGCGGCCTTTCTGAAGGCTTGGTGGAATCGGAGCTTTTTGGACATGTCAAAGGATCTTATACTGGATCGGTTGCAGATCGTGTCGGGGCATTCGAAGCGGCCTCTGGTGGATTTATTTTTCTTGATGAAATTGGGGAAATGCCACTGACCCAACAAGCGAAATTTTTACGAGTCCTTCAGGAGCGGAAAGTCACACGTGTCGGTACCAATCACGAAATTGAAGTGAACTTTAGAATGATCGCCGCGACTCACGTTGATCTTGATAAAGCAGTATCGGAGAAAAAATTTAGAGAAGATTTGAAGTTCAGAATTAGTAGAGAAGTAATCAAAATCCCCCCACTTCGCGAACGTCTTGAGGACATCCCTGAACTTGTAAATTGGTTTATTGCTACCCTACCTGCTCATCGCAATAAAAAATTCACAAATGATGCAATGGCACTTATGCAAGCCTATTCTTGGCCCGGAAATGTGCGCGAGCTTCAAAGTATAGCTGAGCGCCTATGTAATCGTTGCACTGATAATATCATTAGAGAAAAAGATGTTTGCCAAGCCCTACCAGAAGTCGCAAAAGTATTTTCTTCACGAATTAATAAATCCTTAGTTGGCCGGTACGGAACCCAACTCATTACCAGCAAGCGCCAAACATTTGAAAAAGCAATCATCGAAGCTAATGGTGACCGCACTAGAGCAGCCGAGATTCTTGGATTATCTCGGGCTACGTTTTTCAGGCAAGCAAAAGACTTGGGCTTGGTGAAATCACGAATGGTCGGCTGATATTTTTAAATTTTGATACTGATTTTT
>CAIMNF010000124.1 GCA_903842755.1 Oligoflexia bacterium | reverse complement strand
TTGGTGGAGGATTTAGCGCTCTCCACCTTGGTGGTCATTCTTTTGGTCGGAGTAGCGCTTTTAGTATTTTTCCGCTCCGTGATGCCTACGCTTGGGTTAATTATCAGCGTCTTGGCCAGCACCCTTTGGACATTTGGCACTTCCTATTTTCTGGTCGGCTATTTAAATGCAAACTCCGCTTTTTTAGGAAGCATTGTTCTAGGGAATGGCATTAACTTTGGAATCATCTACTTGGCACGGTATTTAGAAGAGCGTCGCCAAGGAAACGCTCACTTCAAAGCAAACCGCATTTCAAAAGTCAAAACATGGAAAGCAACTCTAACGGCAGCGCTAGCGGCGGGACTATCCTATGGATCCTTGAGCTTGACGCATTTTAGGGGCTTTAGCCAATTTGGAATGATTGGCTTGGTCGGAATGGCCATGAGTTGGCTAAGCGCTTACACCTTATTTCCTGCCTTACTTACCGCTTTTGATCACTGGGGGTGGATGATCATTAAACGAAAGCCTTCTAAAGGTACGTCTGGTCGCCGGTTCGAAGTTTCAAAAGTAATCTCAAGCTTCCCAAAATCGATTTCGCTCATTTCGGTGAGTGGAATCGTGTTTTGTTTCTTCCTGCTTTCTCACGCCAATCGCGATCTTTTGGAAACAAACCTGGAGCACTTGCGCAGCAAAAAAAGCGTCATCAATGGAGCGGGTTACTACACGCAAATCCTGAATGAAATCTTTCAGCGTTTTTTAACCCCGATGGTTATTCTCCCCAAAACACATGAACACGCCTTACAAATCGCGGACAAACTGAAGGAACTCAAAGCCAAACAGGGAAAAGATAGTTTTATCGTTTCAGTTCAAACCATCGAGGATTTCATTCCTCAACATCAACCCGAAAAAATTAGAATTTTGAACCAAATTCGCTCCCAGTTACGTCCATCGATTCTTGCTCAATTAAGCGAAGAAGATCGCAAAAACGCCGATCTTTTATTTAATCCAGAATTGTATCACCCTTTCGGAACACAAGACTTGCCCCCTCTTATTCAAAATAAATTTATGGAAAAGGATGGAAGCTTAGGAAAACTCGTCCTAGTCGAACCCCCTCTTTCAAAAGATATTTGGAAGGGCGAAAATCTTTCCCGTTTTATTGAGGATTTACGGTCTACAGCAGACTTAGTCGAACCGGGCGCCGCCATTGCGGGGGGGATGGCCATTACCGCGGATTTAGTGACTTCCATCTCAGAAGACGGACCTAAAGCCACCTTAATGGCTTTTCTTGCCGTAATTGTTCTGGTTATTGTCCTTTTCCTCAATCCAAAAACAATTTTTTTGGCTCTTTTAGCACTAATCATGGGCGTCGTTTGGTTTGCAGGCGGGGTCGTACTGCTTTCAGGACATGGTTTTAAAATAAATTTCTTAAACTTTGTCGCACTACCCATTACCTTCGGAATTGGGGTCGACTACGGAGTCAACGTTTTTCAACGCTATCAGCAAAAGCGCTCGCGCGGTATTCTGTGTATTATCCGCGAAACCGGTGGCGCGGTTTGCCTAAGCAGCATTACCACCATCATTGGTTATTCGTCGTTACTCATGGCCAGCAATCAAGGCTTTGTTAGTTTTGGACTATTGGCAATCTTAGGCGAAGTAACTTGCGTAACTGCCGCTGTCGTGGCCTTGCCCGCCATACTTATTTCGTTAACACCGAAGAAAAAAACCGTTGTGATCGATTGTCCGGCGTGACGCCAAGTCTATAAATCTAACTTCGCGCCGCCAACGGCTTTTCCGCAATTCGTGCAGCCCCCAGCCGCGCCACTGCCATGATGGTATGTTGCGGATTAACGCCGATATTCGATGGAAAAATACTGCTATCTAACACGTATAATCCTTGAACACCGTGCACTTGAAAATCTAATCCCACAGCCGAATCGCGCGGATCCTTCCCCATTCTAGCCGTACCGAACAGATGGGTTAACATCAGCCCGTAGGCGCGCGGATCGATCGAAGCCTGATCCCAAAACTTTAAATCGTCTGGACTTCGGAGTGTTGGAATACCGTGAACGCTCGGATAAATTTCTTTTGCACCGGCAGCGAACATCATTTCACTAAGGACCCGCATCCCTCGTCTAAAGCGCGCCATATCGGTGGGAGTTGGAGAAAATTGGATCCAGTCTTTTCCCAACGTACTTTGGATTGATCCTTCTGCTTCTGCACGCACCACAACCGCCCAATTTAAAATATATTTATAATTTAAGAAGTTTTTCATCCACGTTGGACCGACTCCCGGAATCCGCAAGGCTAACATTTCGGGTGGCAGCGAAAGCGCTTCAATTTTAAATCGGTCCGAATCCACAAAGTGCATGCTATTAAAACCCTGGGTCGCGCCTTTTTGCATGGAGATTTCAAAATCAAACCGGGCTGGAAGTGTTGTTCCTGGGTGCGCTTGAAAATGTTTT
>CAIMNF010000123.1 GCA_903842755.1 Oligoflexia bacterium | reverse complement strand
TGTTTTTTTTATTTTTTTTAGGTCTACCGCTTGTACATGCTCAATCCGCAAATAATCCTCTAGAAATGCCTCGGAATCAGAAGCAGCCGGAACATTCTTTAGATTCCACGGGTGCGCTACTGGATCAGGTGATCGTTTTTTTAAATTTAAACTCAAACCGAAAAGAGCGCGAGGCCCTTCAGGAGGTTGCGCGATCCAACGGGATGTATTTTGCGATGGTCCCTTCCACTGCGACGGACGGTTTGCTCACCCCGGTCACCGAGAATTTTTTATCGGTAGATGAACAAATCTCAGACGAAGCCTGCAAGAGCGATCTAAAAAAATGTAAAACAAAAGCCGCAGCGAAGTTGGCCGGGCAATGGCAGGCTCTTCAAGCAAAGGCGGTCAAAATTGCCGGCAATCATCCGTTTAACCCCATTAAGGAACTTTATGATCTCAATAGCGAACTTCAGCAAAAAAGATTAAAAGTAACTCAGCTTATTATTTCTGGGCACCATGGCTTACAGTCTTTTTCGGGCGATTTTATTGCGAATAATGATGTCCGCGAGTCCGACATCGCCAAATTCGCAATTGCACCTTTCGTTTCAAAAGAATATCGCCAAAAAGAGTTACAGACCGACGATCCCCACACGGCGCTTCCGCCGGTTTATGATCAGTTGGCCTTTTTGGGGCTTTGGGGGTGCGATAGCGTTACCCCTACCGACGGATTATTTTTACAGCTTTATTTCCCCATGGTTCAGGTGATGGGTGGATTTTTTGATACGGCTCCCTTGGGAACGCGTCCCGACTCGTTTCAGCTGTTACATGACTTAGCGGCGAATTACGAGGGGCTTGCCCATGCGCCCACTGCGGAAGCGCTCAAAAAGGCAATCCGCTCGTTAGACGAATTTGTTCGAGAAACCTATTTTGGGATCGCCGTAAAATTAAATTCGGGCGAGTCTTGGTTTTACGGTTTAAATAGCGAGCGCGACGAGCCCGTGTTTGAAACGTTAGGTTCAAAGCTACACTGTTCCGATTTTTTAAAAAACGATTACCAAAAGTTTTACGATACGGTGATGAGGTTTTATCTAGCCGAAGACAGTACTGCGGTGATTCCAGAAAATGTCGAAAAGGGAGATCTTCGGGACGCCTATTTTGGACTAGCGATGAATCATGACTGCTACGATGCGATTGTGTTTCCTCCGACGGGTAAAGATGGAAAACATGGGCACGGAATTAGTGATTTGCCTAATCTTGCGGGGCTTCTTCGTTTTTATGGGGCCGTGGTGGATAATTTTTTTGGAAAAGCGGGCAGTGATGGTGTTTTTAGCTCAGAAGTTGATCTCGCAGAAAAAGCATTCTCGGTGTCGCACAATCCACTTTTGGGGCAGTTCCATGCCAAGTACACGGCGTTAGTGCAGGCGGTCCGCAGTGGAGTAGGGGTCCCGTCGCGCCCAGAGCTTAAAGCGTTCGTTGGAGAGTTTGAAAAAGCCGTTCCGGTTTCGCAGGATTCAACGACAGCGCCTATTCGTTTGGTCTATCGCTTGATGAAGCGTTATTTAATTGAATTAGATGGCCGATGTATGAATATGATGGATTGGAGGCAGTATGTGCCAGGCGAAGATTTGGCCACGCCTTACTGTACGTTGCTCCCCGTTGCCGGTACGAATGATTTTATTTGGAAGGATTTACAGCCTATTCTTGCTCCGCATCAACGCCCCCTTGGCTTAAATTCTCTTAGGTGAATGCAGTGGAAAGGAAAGAATGGAGTTTTTTGAGGTCATTCAAAGTAGAAGAAGTATTCGCAAGTATCTAAAAGACGTAACAGTGCCAGAGTCCGTCGTTGAAAACGCTTTAGACGCGGCCCTTCTTGCTCCAAACTCGTCGAACATGCAAACGTGGCAATTTTTTTGGGTAAAGACTCCCGAAAAAAAGCAAAAGTTGATTGAGGCTTGTCTGAATCAAAATGCTGCGCGAACGGCGCAACACCTCGTCGTAGTCGTTTCTAACACGTCGGGACATCACTGGAAGCGAAATCAAAAAGAAATGATTCGCCACATTACTAAAAATGGAATCGAGAATGCTCATCCCTTAGTTTTAAAATATTACTCGACCCTTATGCCGCTCACCTATGGCTTTCACTTTCTTGCTCCGCTTAAATGGTTGCTTTTTAATGCTATAGGTCTTTTTAAGCCTATGTCGCGTCACCCTTGGTCGCATCGAGACGTGCAAGAGGTCGGAATAAAATCTGCCGCGCTCGCCTGCGAGAACTTCATGCTAGCGGTTACTGCTCAGGGTTTCGATAGCTGCCCGATGGAGGGGTTTGATGAATGGAGGGTGCGAAGAATTATTGGATTAAAACCTTTTTTTGATTTTAGTGCCCGAGTCGTGATGGTGATCTCTGTAGGGAAACGCGACGAAAAGGGACTTTGGGGCCCGCAGCTTCGGTTCGATAAGGATTGGTTTATTCAGCGGATTTAGCGTCAACGCTCTGGCTCTTGCGAATTAAGCGGTGATTGATCATCATTATTTCTAGAGAGACCTCATTCCAACATGATGTGTGGAGTGCGGAAAGGAAATAAAACATGAGCCAAGCTACAAGTCCTATTACCGGAATCATCGATGAGTCCCAAGTGATCATTGATTTTGGAAAATATGAAGGCCGCTCGGTAAAAGAAGTGGCCGAAGTCGATCCCGACTTTTACTCTAACCTCGTGAACGAAAAAGGCGAGGGCGTTTATGCAATTCGCCGTCACCGCGATAAATCTTTCCGTCTGTATCTGAATCCTCTTGCGCAGATGGATCAGTAATCGTTAAATTTTTGTCATGCTCGATTCGATTTCAAAGGACCGCTACGGACCTCTTTTTGCGCTTCACCCCCGTGGAACTACGACTCAAACTAAGGTTTCTGCCGTTGTCCATCGGTTTTCGGACCAGTTTAGCGTACTCGATTGGGGCAAAATGCCCGAAACTCTGACGGATCGCGGGATATCTCAATCGCTCATTCATCACCATCTTTCGACTCTGCTCAGCTCGCCAAGTGCGTGGAAGGATTATCTTCGATCACCCGATGCATTGACCTTTCGAAAGGCCGCTTCATCCATTCCTCAGAACGTGGATGCACATCCCTCGGGAATGAAAACAGAAAGCATCGGTTCCATGCTAAATGAAATGGGATCTGAGTTTCCATTGGCTTCGAATTACCTTGGAATTCTCACGGAAGGGGCATTTAAAAATCTCAACCCCCAGGATGCCGTTTCACCAGAGGTTGCGCTTCAATCCTTTGCCGAGCTAAGGGCCGGAATTAAGACACCCGTATTGGGTTACGGAATTTTTGAATTATTTTCCGAAGAGAAAATCCCATTTGGATCGGTCATGGGTAAGGCGGTTTGGGATTACCCGATTTGGAAAAAAAGTAATGGTATTCCGTCCGTCCTCCCGATTGAATTTAAATGCCATTTTGAGTTACGTGCCGAAGCAATCCCAAACTTAAAATCTGAATCTTTGGTCATTCCCAAAACGGCTTCTTTGGCTACGCTCGTTCCTAGTTCAACTTGGGATTTTCCATTAATTGAAATGGTTTTAGATCAGGATCCGTTCCATCATCGAATCGGGTTCAATGAGCTTTTGTGGATTACGGGTTTTAGTGTTTCGCAAATTCAAAAAACGGTGTTAACCGCTGCGTGGATTGCTTCGTTTTTACGTTGGGCGCTTTCCAAGTCAAAGTTAACCCTAGTCGAAGCGAATATTCGGTTTGCCGTGGAGCCCTCGGGCAAATTAATCCTGATCAGTCACCAAACTTTAGACGAGCTTAGACTAGATTTTGAAGGTAAGTCGCTTCACACGGATACTGCGTTAGAGTATTTTCAAAAAACGAGTTGGTATGAAAGCGTTTTGCATGCACAAAAAATTGCGCGCGCACAAGGATTAACGGATTGGAAGCGACTTTGTGTCGAAACCGCCCCGCTTTTAGAATCACAATTGAAAAAATCGCTTGAAAAAATTGCACCCTCCGTCGCACATCATTTGACGGGAATCCCATTAATGAAAGAATCAGGAGCACCGTGTTTCTCAGAGTTGAAACTGCTTTAAAATCCGATTTCCCTGATCCCGAAGCCGAACTTTGGCTCAAACGAATTGCGAAGACCAACCTCGCGATTGGCGAAAAAATTCGTTGGGTGAGGCGGCTTGAAGTGTGCTGGATGGAGCTCGAAGCTCCCCGGGATAAAATTGTCAATTCGTTACAAACTGTATTTAAGGACCCTGTATTGGGATGGTTATTTACGGGTGATCTCCTTCCGTCTGCTGCGGGTCCCACCGGAACGCTACAGGATTTAATGCAAGCCGCTCCGATGCGGCCCGGTGTATTTTATGGAATCGAAAAACGGAAGCGACTTCAAGCCCACGATGAGAAGGCTCAAGTCACGCTCGATGCGATTCAAACGGTGTTAGGAAGATACCATCCCGGCGATAAATTGGTAACCGGTGAGTTACTCTTAATTGAAGGGCCTAAGTTAACCGAGAAAGATTTAGAATGGATTTCTCGGTACCTGTTTACGGATGAGAAATTTGAATCCTGGTCGTATATTTCGGAAGATGAGCTGAGAAGAAATTCTCGCTTCCAAGCCGAGCAAGTTGCTAAGTATTTAGGGGTAAGTCAGGCGCGCGTGCAATCTAAGTGGCTCCAATTTCGAAAGTCAAATCAAACTCCTGAGGCGGGGATCAGCTGGGATCACTTGAACGCTGAACTTCAAAAGGTCTACCCTCGCTCTAACGAACAGACCATGATGCGAGAAGAAGAGTGGATGGTCTTCCCCAAGATTGAATTTGCTTCAATGGATCTTAATCGAAATACACAAAACGAGACCGAATTTCAGCTCCTGAAAGCCCAATTAGAAATGAATGGTCATCACTGCATCAGTCAGCTGCAATCGGTGTTGAGCGTCCTGCCGAAGCGAACGCGACTTTGGGTGGGAACAGACCAAGTGTACCATCCAGAGCGGGTGTGGACCGAGTTTGTACATGGATTAAGTCGGGTCGCGGAAACGACCAACACTCCCGTCGTTCAAGTCAAGTGCTTTGAAGATGAACTAGAGAGTGATCATTCATTTTTTTGGGTGTCGACGCTGGGGGTTTCTGAGCTACAGGGGCACTCTAAAAAAGAAGAACCGGGAATGGTCGAATTGCTATGGATAGGCCCGAAAGATTGGGGCACTTCCTCCAACACGATTGCGGTCGAAAAAATAAAAGAAGCCAAAGGTCGCTGCGATCAAGCCCATGCGTTGTCCTTTATTTTGCCCTGCGCAGGTAAAAAATTATCCGAAGTTCTTCAAGACCATCAAGACCGATTTAAGCAGGGAATTGATATTGTCGTCGATGGTCATGTGGATTGGTATTCGCATATGCTTTCTCACGCAATGCCCCTGAGTCAAATTTGGGGAGTAACGCTTGAACAGCGCGCGTGGGTTGAGCAGCAGCTTAAAATGAGGGGGATTCATTATTTACACTTTGGAGTTGCAAGTTTAACTGGAAATGTCCGGGTGATTTGCGATGGAAAAGTACAATTTGAGTCCAACCTGGAGAGATTTTTTTCGACAGATCGATTGTTGCATGAGTTCGACCTTTTAGATGAGCCCTCTTATCTTCAAGAGCCAATGAAGTCGACCGCTGAGGGTGAGCTTAAATTTTCTGTTGAAAAATTATTAATCAAACGTTCGCCCCTTGTATTTAGGCCCAGGCAAAACTCCTGGGCGGGGTTGATGGTTCTTCCCGAGCTTTTTGACTCGAGTTTTTCTTTGGAAAATTTAGAATGGATGCTCCGAAAATGCACGGCCATGGGAGGACAGGTCCGTTCCGCGCAGGTTTCGATGTTGAATGGATTAAAGGCGTGGACTAAAATGATTCGAATTCTTTGTTCCGAGTTTGGAATTCACTTAAATCAAATGGAGATTCGATCGGAGCCTCGGATTCAATCGCACTGGTGTGCAATACAATTTGTTTCTACAGTCGTAGACATTCGAATGATGAGAAGCGAGGACATCAAAAATGCGCAAGAAAGAGTTTATTGGTTAGACGGAAGCTTTGATCAGCCCGCGTTTCGTTGGCTTGCGGGACTGGAAGGGCGGTATCAAGCAGGCTTATCGAGTGCGATGGCCATTGATCCCCGTGGGATAAAAGAATCGTTAGTGGCGGCTTTGGTCAAGAGAAAACTAGGTGCAGAAATTACCTTGCGGGACCAAAGTTACCGCGGTGGATTTTTAGTAACTCTATCCGAGAATGAGCGTTTTGCGGTGGAAGAAGAATGGAAAGTCATTGGAATTCGGTATGATTACTTGGGTAAATCAACCCTATCGCCTTATTTAGTGATCCGTGAAGAAGATCGTCCTCCCCAAACAATTTCGATCGAAGATGCAAAATCCATGTTAGATCACGGGGACTCGAGTGGGGTGCTCTTATGAGTACGAAGTTTAGAGGATTGATTGTGTCGGCTCCCGGCGCACGAGGGTTGTTTGACTTTGAAGAAGCATTGCGAACCGCAGGGTTTGATCCCGAAATATTGTCCATTGAGCAATTGATCGAAGCGAAATTAGATCAGGACCAACTTTGCCTCAAATATAAAGTATTGATTATCCCCGGGGGCAACACCTATGGATCAGTGTTAGGAGGTGGGAAAGTCTTAGCACTGAAAATTAAAAAGACCTTGCGCTGGGATTTACTGAGCTATGTAGATCGCGGGGGCCTTGTTTTAGGCGTAGGGACCGGACTCGAAACGCTGGTGCATCTTGATTGTTTTGGGAATGACTATTCGTTTAGGGTAAATCCGCAGGCAGTGCCCGTGGAGAGTTGGGTAAAATTAACGCCCATCGGAAATCGATGCGTGTGGTTACGCGGATTAGGTACAATGAGCTTGCCGCTCAATCAGTTAGCAACCGTGTTTGTGATTGATCCATTTGCTTATGTAGAGGCAAAAGGGCGGATGGAACGCCTCGGGATGAATTGTTTAGTCCTGGAGGGTAAGGACTTGTCCGGTCAAGAGTCGGTCATGGGGCTTTGTGATCCATCCGGACGAATTTTAGGAATGCTCCCGCACCCCGAGTTTTATTTAAGTTGGACCAGTACAGAAGATTGGATTTCGAACCCTACGCGGGCTGCCGCTCCTGGGCAGGGCTTAGCCTTATTCGAAAATGCGATGAAAACGGCCTTAAGCGAAAGCTAAATTTTTGCTTTGATCACCATTGGCTTGCGGGTAAAAGGGTGCTGAAATTCTACGCTTTCGGCGAATAGCAGTAACCGAGGCGGTTCGTTTTGACTAAAAAAAGGCTCCCATGACTTCGAATCGCCGTACAGGGGGTCTCCCACTAATGAGTGCCCTGCGTCTGAAAAGTGACGCCGAATTTGATGAAAGCGTCCCGTGAATGGAAAAGCCCTAACTTGAGAAAAGGCTTTTCCCTGGATGTGTTTCGTTTTGATGCGGATAAAATCGGTTCGGGCAGGCTCGGTTTCTTTAGATTTATTTTTCCTGAGCGGGTGTTTAATCGATCCTGAAGCAGGAGTTTCGCCAACGCACCAAGCAACGTATGTTTTTTTGATTTGATGTTCTTTAAAACACCGAATCAGTCCCGATGCCGCCTGCGGCGTTAACGCAAACAAAACCAATCCTTCGGTGTCAGAGTCGATGCGATGAACGGGAAACAGTCTTTGGTTCAGTTGCTCCTCCAGGGCCTCTTTGCATCCGATTACTTGTTGGCTACTCTCCGCGCGTTTAGAGGTTTCATACGTAGGGATTCCACTCGGTTTGTGGGCAGCAAGAAAGAACCGATCTCGATAAATGACTTTGATGGTATTTCGATTTTTCACATTTTTTAAGGTATCGGGTTGCGGAGGGCTCTTCAATCAAAATGACAAGCACAAAGTCTTCCGATAGAATACGAGTATGGCCCATCCACTTTCGGTAAAATCACAAACGTTTGTCGAACTCGAAAAAAAATACGGAGCGCAAAACTATTCCCCGCTCCCTGTGGTCCTTTGCCGGGGGCAAGGCGCAAAGGTATGGGACGTGGATGGTAAAGAGTATTTGGATTTTTTATCCGCCTACAGTGCGGTAAATCAAGGACATTGTCATCCAAAAATCATTAAGGCGTTGAAGGATCAGGCGGACAAATTAACGCTGACTTCGCGCGCCTTCTACAATGACCAGTTGGGTCCCTACGAGCGATGGATTTGTGCGCAGCTTGGCTACGAGCGAATTCTTCCGATGAACAGTGGTGCGGAGGCGGTCGAGACCGCCATAAAACTTGCGCGCAAATGGGGCTACGAAATCAAGAAAGTGCCCGAAGATCAAGCCATCTTGATTTTTGCAGAAGGCAATTTTCACGGGAGGACGCTGGGAGCGATTTCTGCTTCAACGGATGGACCTTCACGAAAAAATTTTGGTCCACTGGTGCCGGGCTACCAGGTGGTTCCCTATAATGATCTTGAGGCGCTCCGAATCGCGCTTTCGCAACCGAATGTGATTGGGTTTATGGTGGAGCCGATTCAAGGCGAGGGCGGCGTCATTGTCCCTGACCCAGGTTACTTAAAAAAGGCGTATGATCTTTGCAAGGCAAATCGGGCACTTTTTATTGCGGACGAAGTCCAAACGGGACTTGCCCGAACGGGAAAAATGTTCGCGTGTGATTACGAAAGTGTAAAACCTGACGTGATGATTATTGGAAAAGCGCTGTC
>CAIMNF010000122.1 GCA_903842755.1 Oligoflexia bacterium | reverse complement strand
CGGAATATTCCAGTGCTTGTGGATCCTCATTTAAAAACGCCAGCCGAGTGGTACACCGGTGCGACCTTGTTGACTCCAAACAAGAGAGAAGCCGAAGCGCTGGCGCAAATGCGAATTTATAACGAAGAGACTTTGATTGCTGCAGGTAAGCTGATTATGTCGCGGACAAAAGCAAAGAGTTTGGTCATTACTTTAGGAAGAGAAGGCATGGCTATTTTCTCTCATGGAAAATCAAAGCCCTTGCATATTCCAACGTTTGCAAAAGAGGTTTACGACGTTTCTGGAGCGGGCGACACCGTTATTTCTGTATTGGCCCTGGCATTATCTACAGGCGCAAAGTTAGAAGAAGCTGCATACATTTCTAACCTTGCGGCTGGAGTAGAAGTCAGTAAGCGGGGAACCGCAACCGTGACGCCGCAAGAAATTGTGGATGCGTTCTTGCAGCACGAGCGCAAATAACGTTCAAAGCTCGTTTTTATTTCCCAAGAATTTTTTAATCCGCTTAAAGGGATTAAAAATATTTTTTTTGCTCGTTTTATTTTCTTCTGGCAACTGCACCGATGGTTGCTCGGTTGAGCTTTGATTGATGACGGGGGGCTCGATCGCAGGCGCCTCAATGGCAGGTACCGGTTCACTCACGGCCGCTTTTTTTCTAACCGGTTCTAAATGGTCCGCCCACCAAGAAACATAGCCATAAGACATTCCATCTGGATCTTTTTTCAGGTGCCAGCGCCAATAGTCTTCGTGGTGGCCTCCGCCTGGATCTGTCCCGATCTCAAAACGATATTCATAATCCTTCATTTCTGGAGCGTGTTTGGCGAGAACTCTTTCGCACTCTTGCGCGCGGCCTAGCCAAGGATCGCTGCCTCCAATATCTAAGAATAAGTGTGCAGGAAGCGTTTCTGCGAACACAGTGAGACGAGTGATGGGATCATTCAAATAATAGTTGTTATTTTTAAAACCCACTGATCCAAATTGCTTTTTATAGGCACCCACTTGTTCAAGGCTACGTAGGGTAGGACTGTGCGCACCGACGACACCAAATAAATGAGGGTATTTAATGCTGTAAATGAGGGCATCATAGCCGCCCATCGAGAGTCCCGCTGCCGCTCGCGCACTCTTTTGCGCAATCACGGAAAAATGCTGTTCGACATGAGGGACCAGTTCATAAAGAAAAAAATCTTCGAACTGGGCTTTAGGATCACCCGGTTTTGGCTCGGACGCGTTTAAGCCGTAGCTATCTAAAATTGGTTTACCGTTGTAAGTTTCATCTCCAAATTTGCGAACACTAAAGTTTGCGGAAATGACAATAAAGCGATTGTGACCCAGTTGGAACGCCTCGTCCATGGCTTCGCCTCCGCGAAAGTATTCGTGGAAGCCATTGTAATTACCGCCCATCCCATGAAACCAATACACGACCGAGTACTCTTCGTGCTCGGGATCGTAGTCATCCGGAACGATTGCTTTGTATTGTGCAAGCCAAGGGGTGTGGTCCAAGTTTTCAACGTGCTGAGAAACGAAGCTCATTTTGATGACTTTGACCGCAAATGCGGGTGGAATGAGCAACACGTTGATCATGAACACGGAGGAGATGATCAAAGATGGATAGAGCGCTAAACGAACCATTCGAAAAAAAGTCATAAATCTACTTAGTG
>CAIMNF010000121.1 GCA_903842755.1 Oligoflexia bacterium | reverse complement strand
TTGGTATTGGTTCCCATTTTGGTTCGACAAATGATGTCTCGGCCAAATTTATTGCAAATGGCATCGTTGGGTCAAATTGGGAAGACTGGGAGGCACCCGACATCCATCAGATCATTGTATCAATGAAAGTTGGCGACATCGTTTACATCAAATCATTTGCTCCATCCAGTGGTTTTATTTACGTGAGCGCAATTGGGTTCATCAAAGACGCAGACATTTTGGACAACACCAAGGTGAACTATATAGAGATTGGGCGGAACGTCCTGTGGAAGTATACTGGAAAAAAATTCGGTATAAAAAAACCAGACGGAAAATTTAATGTCCGCCTGAACACGATTTACGAGGAGTTCCATCCAGAAATCCAAACAGAGATTTTGAAACATCTGGTTTAATGACCGTAAACCCTAACGTGCGGGTAAATCCGAATCCGCCACGACGAGTGTCTGGATTGTACCAATGTTCCTTGCTTAGACCTGAGCAGTCCCCTACGCTTTTGGAGTCTGAAATGCCCAGACGGCATTATCCGCATGGCTCGCATCATCTTCAGTAAAGACACCAAATTGAAACTGCAACAGGTTGCTCGGAGTGGCCAGGTTGTTGAAAGTTGGATGCCGCAATTCATCCGGTGCGATAACGAGTTGCAAGCAGAGTTGTTTAGGATTGCCGAGAACGCAAAAAACTGGAGCTTTCTTGAAAGTTTTGTGGTTTTTAGGGCTAATCAAAAACCTCAAGCAACCCGGACAAAGCAGATACGCCGCCCGGTTCCACCAACGAGCAACCATATCCCAAGAGTTTCGAGGAAAACAATTGAGAAATACTCATCCAAGCAGGAGGTTAAGCCAGAATTCAAAACAGCGAGGATTCAATATGCCGAACATGACTTTACTCATTGTCCAAACTGCAAGGTGAGGTTGTTGAAGACCGTACTTCCAGACCATTTGGATTTGGCATGTCGGGAACGAGGGAAAAACACGGGAATAATTTTTGATGACCCGGTACAGAAACAGGGTGATAACTTGGTTTTGACTCGTTGTGAGGCGACTGGGTGCAGAGCAAATGCTATCCCCGGTGATGCTTTCTGTTATGACCACAAGGTTGCTTGATTTACCCTTGAACGGCGTTGCTTTGCCTCCGGGAGCGTTGGAAGACCCTGACTTCGATATGGGTGTTAGTGTGTAAGCATTATTTGGCTTCATTGACGATGATTCCCATGCTGCTATGCTTTGGGCGCACGATATGGACTTTGAATACGACAAACCGGCGCAATTCGTTTTGGACAGTGTGCATTTTTCATATCGGGGCGAGAGTTACAAGGGGCAGGGATTTTTAGCGTGGGACCCTCAAAAAGGGTTTCACATTGATGCCCTCTTAGACAAAACGTTTGCACCAGTGAATTCATTTAAAACTATGGGGCAAACCATAATCAACACAAAGGAGGACACCTTTTCTCTTCGGCTTGATGTAAAGGGATTCGGGCGAGCAATTGCCAAGGCGTTTCCACTTGCACAGAAACACACATTCATACCTGACAACCACCTTTCAATGAAGGTTTAGCAAGTAGTATTTATTCACCGCTGGCCGGCGGAATTTCATACCTCATCAAAATTCTGGTCTGGGTCTGCATTGTTTTTAACTTCTGCCAAGATTGAGTTTCCCGACCCACTGAATACCCAAACCACCCTTGGCGGACAATTTTTAAGTTCAAGCAATTCATCAGGTTTATCCGTCGAAGAGGAAGGCAATTGGTCTATATCGGGCCGACCACTTTCCGATGACAAATTTGAATTAAGCTGGGCGTTAAACAAAGACAGCTGGAACAAAAATGATGTTTGGCGTTTTGCCGAGGCTTCTCGACAGGCTTTGTCTATTGTATCAGCACAACGCATTTTGATCGCCAAGCAGGATATTTCACGGGATTTGCAAAGGGTTGCGGCTATTCGGCGCCGGGACGCCCCCCACAAGTTGCATTATGCGTTTTGGCCCTTGCTAGGCACTGACCGTGGGGTGATTGAAGATTGGAAGTTTACCAAAGAGGCGTTTCTTAAATTGACGACCCTTTTTCTGAGAAGCGGACCCTATGCCGAAACATGCTGGAACATTTTCTGTCAGATGGCCGACGCCTCAAGGCAGGAATGTACACCGACAAAGGAACTACTGTTGGCGACGATTCTTGAGGCCATTTTTCGCACGATTTACAATCATCCATTCCAAGAGCGCAAGTCAGCCCAACCTTTTTCAAAACGGAATGAAATGGAACGATTCCGAAAAGATTTTTTCTCTGATAAATGGATCAGGCATTGCGATGCGGCTATGAAAAGGCACGGTGAGCTCCGGCATCGGAATGCCCATCCTGACTGGATCACCACTCAAAACGGCGCTCAATCAAAGTCCGAATTAAAAAAATCGTTTGAACGTCAAGTTTTTTTGAGTCGGTTTTATGGTTATATGATATTAGGCATGGCGGGATTTAAAGATTTGGAACCGC
>CAIMNF010000120.1 GCA_903842755.1 Oligoflexia bacterium | reverse complement strand
CGAATGGCTTTGGTTTATTGACTCGGACTGCTTGCTTCCGGAACTTTTTTTGAAAAATTGGCTCTTGGCTTTATCCTCCAACCAAGCCGATATTTGGGGGGCTAAAGATCAATGCTTTCCAAACTCTACCTTAAAACAACTTGCTTTTGATTATTCCTTAACCTCAAACCTTAGCACCGGAAAATTAAGAAAGGGGAGCGCAGGAAAATCTTTTCCCTACTTTCCCCGAGGCTACTGTTTAGCAATCAAAAAGTCACTTTTCGAAGAGCTTGGAGGGTTCTTAGAGATTTATTACGGCGAAGATATCGAGCTCAGCATGCGCGCTTTTGAATGGCATCAATCTAAAATAAGGAGCTTTGATGCGCCTATCTTTCATAATCGTCGCTCGACCTGGCGTTCATTTGCCAAGCAAATATTTCATGCGGGCCGCTCAAAAATTACTTTATTTTCAGTTCGCAAAAGCGCCAGAAACTTTATTTATTTCCTGCCCGCTGGATTTTTTGTTTTTCAAATAAGCCTAATTTTAAAGCCCAACCTTCTTTTTCTTTTAGGTTTTTTATTTTTCTTCGGAGCAATCAGCGCCGAGCTTTTTAAGAGAAGGACGTCGGCCTCCTTGTTCATTTTAAGTTTGCTTGCGGTTTGGGTTCAATTGACGGCCTTTGGCCTGGGAACTTGGACGGAGTTTTTCCATTCTTTAATAAGACAATACAGGCGTAAACCACTCCCAACCCCGCAAAAAAACAAAATAGAACCGTAACCACCAGCGCAAAATCAAATGCGGAATTTTTTAAGTTTCTCTGGTTTAGCGATCTTGCCCCCAGGGGATCCACCCAAGTAAAGTAAACCGCACCTAGCGGTGAATGAAGCAGTGCTCTCCAATAGGACGAAAGGTCAAAGAGGTGGGCCACGGCGTTCTCCTGAAGCCCAGTTAAAGTCCATCTCCCTAACCGATCAGATTTAGGAGTCATATCCGCTGTTTCTTTGTAAATCCAATTTAACCAAAACAGCCATGCTCCATTAACGGCGATCATCCATTGGCTAATCTTAAAAAAAATAGGCCTTATTTTAATCTGAATTAAGCCTCTCCAAATTAAAATTAAAGCAGGGTAGCAGCCAATCAAATACCGATACGCGAAGTCGCTTCCATTGCCCGGCCAAATCAGGCAAAGACCTAGCTCAGTCCCTACCCAAACTAAAGCCATTCTAGAGGTCCAATCTAACTTTCTTAAATGGGCCGTGCCCCATAAAAAAATCCAAAGCAATAAAGGTCCCGTCCAAACAAGGCCCCAATCTGAGCCAAATAGAAAAGAAAAAGGCCGTTGCCATTTAAATTCATTGTATAGGAATCGAAATTTAATCTTGTTATAGCCGTGGATGGCAGTCCAAACAGCAAATGAGACCGCGCCACAAAAAACGGCCAGAGTAAATTTGCGAATGTAATTCTTTAATTTGAGGAAATAAGTGACCAACAATACACCCGCATCGTTGTACCGAACTAGTGAAAGTACTAAACTTAAACCGAAGGCGGTTTGGACTTGTTCAGATATTATAGCCTCCACGGCGAGCATGCTTAAAAATAACTCTGCAGAATGGGTCAGCGTAGTTCGGTGAGTTGCATAATAAAGTACGGGAACATTAAGCAGAACTAGGAAAGCTTTTAATGGGGACGAACAGCCCAGTTTTTTTAAAATGCGATGTAAAGAAAGATAACTGGCCACCCAATATAAATACCCCAAGATTCCAATCAAAACGGGCATCAGCGCCTCCGTTTCAAAATACGCCCCGAATAGACCTAAAACTTTGGAAAATAGCCATGCGCACAGGGTTGCAGGCAACCACATGAAACTAATCCCGGGCGCATAAGAGGATGAGCCGCAAGGTAGGTTCATGATGCCTACCCATTTTGCAGCCATTGCAAGATAGCAAGGATCATCGTAATTGCCGTAGACGCGGTATGCGACAATAGGCCTAAAGCAAAAAAGAAATACGATCGAACTCATTAAAATCAACCAAGCCCATTCTTGATTTTGATTAAGATTTTTTAATTTTAAGCGCATCCATTCCTCCTCGACTGAATCCAAAACCCCACGCTAAAAGAACTGGGACCAAAAAACAAATCGCATAGACCGCCACGAATGCAGCCCCCCTGAACATTCCAACCCACTCTGCACGAATACGATAGACCACTCTGGGAAATCGGCCTAACCCAATCAGCGGACCAGCGAGCCCGACCCAATAGCCAGCACCGGCTAGCTTTAGGTGCTGACAACGAATCACGGCTGAATCCCGTCCAAGTTTATACTGATGAATTAAAACTTCCAGCCATTTATGTCAAAATACTT
>CAIMNF010000119.1 GCA_903842755.1 Oligoflexia bacterium | reverse complement strand
GTCTTTAGCCAAAAACTCGTGGTTTGAAGTATAAGTAAAGACCCGCTTGCGACCATCCATTAATGTTTCAATATGCAAGGGGCGCTTCCACATCATAAAAATGGAACGCATGGTTTCGCGGGCGTATTTCATGTCTAAGTCAACGCCCATGTGGCGATGAACCAAGAGTAGCTCGCCACGGTTTTCGTAATTGGCTTCTACGACGGCAATATGGGGCGAACCTTGATTGGTAAGGCTTGCCAGCAACTTTTCTTTTACGCTCTTAAAGTTACGGTCTACAATTTCGTGCTGCCCGGTGCGCTTATTGTATTCATAGGTGTAGAGCTTGTAGCGGTCCACAAACTCGGGCGTCAGGTACTCATCAATAAAGGTGACGTCGTTACACACCTTTCGGACTTCAAATATTTTCTTGCGGCCTAATCCTAATTTTTTATCCCAACGCTCGCGCTCGCGCAGGTCGCGGCAGTCTTCATATTCTTTGCCAAAGCGGCCCTTGTTCCAGCGGTCTTCAATGTCCCGCAACAGTTCAATCCCTACTTTATATGGGTTCACCCGGCCAGGCTGCATCGATAATACCCCTGCATGATGATCGGCAAAGTCAATAATTTCGCTGTCTTTCA
Source organism: Oligoflexia bacterium (assembly GCA_903842755.1). Classification (GTDB taxonomy): domain Bacteria; phylum Bdellovibrionota; class UBA1018; order UBA1018; family CAIMNF01; genus CAIMNF01. The sequence goes on along the minus strand of CAIMNF010000119.1, from coordinate 9,337 downwards.
ACGCTTTTTTAGTCATGATTTCAGAGTGCCAGTACGAAGCCCACCCCTCGTTCATGATTTTGGTTTGAATTTGCGGTTGAAAATAATAGGCTTCGTCGCGGATCATGCGGAGGACTTCTTTTTGCCATTCCTCTAACGGGGCGAAGTTAAGCAAAAATAACATAATGTCCCGCTCGGGGTGTTCGGGAAATACTTTGGCTTGTTTGGCTTGCGCTTCTTGTTTTTTTCGCTGTTCCTCTAAAAACTCGGGCGGATTAATAAATCGGTCCATGTAGGAACGCTCGACCTTCAACTTCCCCACCCCTTGCTGTTGGGATTGAAGCAAGTCATCGGCCAACTGATCGCCCGCTTCCGTATTTGCGCCGGCACTGTTTTGAAGATCCGATTTTTGAGGCTTCTTCGCTTGTAAAAAAGGCAAGTTTGGATCAATTAAATTATCAATACTGAGGCAAAGGTCAATAAAACTCTCCACCGTATCGTGGCCATATCGGTCCATAAAGCGGCGTACGCGAACGGCATTATTGGCCATTGAATCCAGCATTTTTCGATTGGTCTTGGAGAACCAATAATTATTTTTAAAAAAGTCCACGTGCCCATATACATGCGCCATTACTGTTTTTTGGTCTACGTGCGAATTTGAACTCATCAAATAGGCATAAGCAGGATTGGTATTAATCACCATTTCGTAAATTTTTTGTAGGCCCCACTCGTAACCTTTGGAGTACTGGTCATAATTCATTCCAAAGCGCCAATGCGGATAGCGTACGGGGAAACCTTCTTGGGCAGCTAGCCCATTAATGTCGTCGCTGGGAACCATTTCAAAAATAGTCTCAAAAAAATCTAATCCTGCGGCTTCGGCATAGCCCCGAATTTCTTCCTGGAGTTTCGCCAATTCAGGCGGAAGCGCTGTTGACCGAATTCCCACTTTATTTTCCCTTCCCTAAAAACTCTTTAATCGAGGCTAAAATGCCATCTTTGTTTTCAATCCGGGACAAGGTCACTGACTCGTCATCGGGGCCAAACACTTCCATTAAATCCTTGTAAAACTGACCAGAACCATAGCGCGAGTCCACTTGTCCGTAGCAAAACACATTGCACTTTTTAAGTAGCGAATTTTTCATTAAATCAATGCACACCTTGGTATCTTCAGTGGACCAGTTATCTCCGTCCGAAAAATGGAAAGGATAAATATTCCAATCGCTCGGCGGATAATCCTGCAAAATCATTTGTTCGCACAATTTATAGGCCGAACTGATCAGCGTTCCGCCGCTTTCGCGCGTTCGAAAGAAGGTGTCTTCATCGACTTCCTTTGCAGTCGCGTCGTGAATAATGTATCGGGTTTCGACCCCTTTGTATTGGGAACGCAACCAAGTATTAATCCAGAAAGCCTCGGTCCGTACAATTTCCTTCTGTTCGTCGCCCATCGAACCCGAAACGTCCATCATGTAAATAATGACGGCAGAGTTCTCGTGATTGATGTCGGCTTTCCACGACCGAAAGCGCAAATCCTTTTTAATCGGAATAATAATGGGTTTATCGGCATTATAGGTGCCCGAAGCAATTTGCCTTTTCAGCGCTTCTTTAAAAGTACGCTTAAAGTGCCGCAAACTATTGGGCCCTTGCGAGGCAATCGCCGTATATTTATCTACTTTTGATTTTAGGGTTTTCTGGCCGCGTGGCTCAATTTTGGGGAGCGCCAGCTCTTCGCCTAGAATTTCTGCAAGCTCTTCTAGGGTAAACTCCACCTCGAGCTGATGATCCCCCCCTTTATCGCCCGCCTGCTGACCTTCTCCGGGCTGATCACCGGGATCGCCTTGTCCCACAGGGTCGCCTGGGTTTCCGTTTCCTTGGCCAACTCCCCCTTGATTGGAGCCGTACCGAAACCGGGGAATATCAATCTGGGGCAAGGGAATCGACACCACGTTCTTACCTTTACGGCCGAACATTTCGGTGTGAGTAATATACTTTTTCAGATCCTGCTTAATTTTCCCGCGAACAATTTGCCGGAAACGCGCATGGTCTCTGCGTACGCCCTCAATCACAGTTATTCCCTTTTCTTCACGTCACCGCGTGCAAAAATGCTGGCCACAAAATTGAGCACGTCGGTGGCACTGATTTCATCGTAACCGAAATATTTGATCAGCCGGGATTTGACGACATCGATCTTCTCTTGCGTCGCGCGATCGACCACGTTTGAAACCAACGAGGTAAGTTTGATCGTGTCCTTTTGATCTTCGAACAGTTTTAATTCCAACGCCTTATGTAAACGTTCGTTAGTTTTATAGTCGAACGATTTCCCTTCGATTGCCAACGCGCCAATGTAGTTCATGATCTCGCGGCGGAAATCGTCTTTTCGAGACTCGGGGATTTCGATTTTCTCTTCGATCGACCGCATGAGTCTTTCATCCGGCTCCTCGTCCATGCCCGTGTACTTATTTCGAACGCGCTCACGCTGTGTATAAGCTTTTACGTTATCAATGTAATTTCCGCAGAGCTTAGCAATGGCGTCTTCGTCCGCTGAAATCGCGCGCTGGACTTCGTTTTTGACGATGTCTTCGTACTCTTGTTTCACGAGAGCAATCATGTCACGGTACTCGCGGCGTTTTTCTTCGCTCGCAATCAGGGCATGGTTTTTCAAGCCACTGTCTAACTCATTCAACACCATAAACGGGTTAACACAGGGAATTTCGCTTTTCACGATTGCGTTCGAAATTTTGTCTTGAACGTAACGCGGAGAAACTCCGTCTAAGCCTTCGCGGTTTGCATCTTTTCTTAATTCTTTAACGTTTTCTTCCGTGAAACCGCTCAAGGTCTTTCCATCGTAAAGTTTTAACTTTTGCATCAGCGAAATATTCGCCTTCTTTGGATGCTCAAGGCGTGTCAGAATGGCCCACATTGCAGCGACCTCAATGGTATGGGGCGCAATGCTTTTTCCACGAATTTTATTCGCATTAAAGTCCTTCTCGTAAATTTTAATTTCGTGTTTTAACTTCGTAATATAGGGCACATCGATTTTTACGGTCCGATCCCGTAACGCTTCCATAAATTCGTTGTTTTGAAGTTTTCTGAACTCGGGCTCGTTGGTGTGCCCAATGATCACTTCGTCAATATCGGTTTGAGCGAACTTTTTAGGCTTAATTTTATGCTCTTGCGACGCAGTCAATAAGTCATAAAGAAAGGCCACGTCTAATTTCAGCACTTCGATGAACTCAATCACGCCCCGGTTGGCCACGCAAAATTCGCCATCGAAATTAAAGGCGCGCGGATCAGAATCTGAGCCGTATTCGGCAATTTTACGGTAATTAATATCGCCCGTTAACTCGGTAGAGTCCTGATTTTTTTCATCCTTGGGCTGGAAGGTGCCGATCCCTACGCGGTCTTTTTCGGAGAGGGCTACACGCACCACGCGCACATGGTTCATCACTTTAACCCAGTCCCCATCGTAACGTTTGAGCAATTCCCGCATCACAAACCGCGAAGAAGGGTCCAAATCCCCGACGATGGTCACTTTATAGTCATTTTTATTACCAGATGCGACAGAACCCCGATTGAGCTCTTGAATTACCCCGGCCCGCATTTCTTCGGGAATCAGCTTTAAGGGATCTTCGTGCATCGGCGACATCATTTCAATCGCCCCACCAAATAATACTTCCCCCTTTCCCGTGGGATCAACCCACTTAAAGGTATATAAAGCGCCGGCATCGGTACGGGAATAATGCTCAATTCCTTTTTTCAAAACACGCGCAATCGTCGATTTTGCCGAACCGACTGGGCCGTGAAGCAACAAAACCCGCTTCTCGGTGCCGTATCCATAGGCAGCCGACTTAAAGAAATTAACCAGCTTCATGAGCTGAACATCTAGGCCAAAAACTGCATCTTTTCCGTGATCGATAGGATCATCAAAGAATTTATAACGAGTAATTTCTTTTTTATACTCGATAAAGTTTTCAGTCCCCCACGAGAGAATCATGTCATACATCCGCTGAAAAGCATTCCGGGCAATACTCGGATTCTTTTTGACCATTTCTAAATATTCAAAAAATGATCCCTCCCAATGCAGCTGCCGGAATTCATCTTTGGTTTGAATCTGATTTAAATATTTTGTCCAATCCTGTGCCGATTGAGTCATGTGATTCTCCTCTTGATTTAGTGTATCGGCGCAAGCGGGGTTCAACAAGCCTAAATGGAATTAAACTCCAGTTGTGTATTTAGTCGTGTATTAGGAGTCAAGTTTTTGACTTGAAAGAGGGTGGACATTCCTTCCGTTTCGGGTAAAACTAGACTGCAATACCATGGCAAAGATCACTTATGATGCTGCACTACTCACCGATGTGGGGATGAAGCGAAAACAAAACCAAGACCGAGGGCTGATTCGCCCCGACTTAGGGCTTTATATTGTAGCGGACGGAATGGGCGGCCATCAAGGCGGCGAAACCGCCAGTCGAATTTGCGCCGAAACGGTCGAAGAAACGATTCAAGGTGTTTACACAGAGAAAAAAAACATTCCCGACCAAATTCTTTTGCAACAAGCCCTGCAAATGGCCAATCAAAAAATACTCGAGGTCGCAAAAAACGAACCCACGCTGAAGGGCATGGGCACTACTGCAATAATCCTGAAAATTTCTGACGATATAGCCACTATTGCTCAAGTAGGAGACAGTCGCGCCTATTATTGGAGCACCTTAGGAATTTGGCAACTCACCCGGGATCACTCCCTGGTTCAAGAGAAGCTCCGCGCGGGCTTAATCACCCGCCAGCAAGTCCGGACCGACTCAATGAAAAATGTGATCACCCGCTCGGTGGGTTATGACCTGAATATGAAAGTGGACACCTATACGTTTAAGGTTGAACCGGGAGATGGTTTTTTGCTTTGTTCCGATGGCTTATCTGGACCTTTGGAAGATCAGGAAATATTTGCTATCTTAAACTCAGCGTTGGAAACTAATCTTACCCTAGAAGATGCCGCAAAGAATTTAATCGATGCTGCAAATGCTCGGGGGGGTGACGATAACATTACGGCTGCCTTAATCCGTGGCATGGAATCGATACCGGATACAGAAAACTAAAAGGAAAGAGCTTCAAAAAGGGCCTATGTCAAATCGCTACTACACCTTGATGGTGGTTTCAGAAAATGCTTCCAAAGCCAGGCAATGGGTCATCCCCGCTTGGGTAGTAAAAGCAAGCTTGGTCGCGCTTCCCGTTTTGGTTTTAATTGGAGTCACCCTTTTTCTGGATTACCGGTACGTGGTCAATCAAGTGTTTGAAAATAGAGAACTTCAAAGCGAAAATCGCAGACTTCGGCAAAGCGTACAGCTTTACAAAAACAGAATTGATTCTGTTGAATCGAGCTTAGATCGAATTGAGAATTTTTCGGCGCGGCTAAAAATGATCACCAACCTTGTAGACCGGGATCAAGTTTCGAAGCTTCTGGAACTGCCGATTCCCAATGCAAACAGCAATATCGCTTCGCTTTCGGAAACCGATCCTAAAAATCTAGACTCTAAAACGCAAGAAGAACGACAAAATTTGGATCAACGCTATGAAAAGCTCACGGTCGAATCGCTTACTTTGGAGCAAAACTTACACGACTTATACGAACTTTTGTCTGATCAAAAATCTTTTTTAAAAGCTCTTCCCACCAAAAAGCCCGCAGAAGGTTATTTTTCCTCTGGGTTTGGAGTCCGCCACACCTCGCTCGATGAAGGCGATAAAATGCACGAAGGTTTGGACATTGCAAACGTGGTGGGCACTCCCATCCATTCACCCGCTCAAGGCACCGTTATTTTTGCGGGTAGAAAGTCAGGTTACGGAAATATAGTGATTATCGACCACGGATATGGTCTAGAGACATGGTATGGCCACACTTCAAAAATTTTGGTCAAACCAGGTCAATTGGTCAAGCGAGGGCAGGTCATGGCCCTCATTGGAAACACGGGTGAGCGCTCCACCGGCCCTCATTTGCATTACGAAGTGAGAGTTCACGGTATCCCCGTTGATCCCCTCAATTATATTTTAGAAAACTAGAAAGAACACATCATGCTACAAACGATTAATACTTTAGGAAAAAAGATTTTTGGTACCCAAAACGAGCGCGAATTAAAGAGCATTTACCCTATCGTCAATAGTATTAATGCGCTTGAGTCAAAGATTAAAGCACTTTCGAACGATGAATTAAAAGCACAAACTCCCAAATTTAAAGAGCGAATAGAGCGAGGCGAATCGATTCATTCGCTTTTACCCGAAGCGTTTGCGACCGTACGCGAAGCCGCATGGCGGGTCATCGGCCAACGCCATTACGATGTGCAGTTGATTGGTGGAATTACGCTCCATCGCGGAAGAATCGCCGAAATGAAAACCGGCGAAGGAAAAACATTGGTTGCCACCCTCCCCTCATACACCAATGCGTTGACCGGCTTGGGTGTTCACGTCATCACGGTAAATGATTACCTTGCCCGCCGGGATTCAGAATGGATGGGCCGCGTTTTTGGGTTCTTAGGCCTTTCGACCGGCATCATTGTTCACGGGTTAAATGACCGTCAGAGAAAAGCCAACTATGGCGCAGACATTACTTACGGGACCAACAACGAGTTTGGCTTTGATTACTTGCGCGACAACATGAAGTTCCGATTGGAAGACTACGTCCAACGCGAACTCCACTATGCCATCATCGACGAAGTTGATTCCATTTTAATCGACGAAGCGCGAACTCCCCTCATCATCAGTGGGCCGAGTGAAGATTCTACGGATCTTTATTATGTGATTGATCGGCAAATTCGCAGTGACGGCGGCTTGGTAAAAGACGTGGATTATACCGTCGACGAAAAATCGAAAACTGCGGCCTTGATGGAACCCGGCGTAGATAAAATGGAACAACGTCTTGGGGTCAAAAATCTTTACGATCCGGCCAACATTGAGCTTCTTCACCATGTCAACCAAGCGCTGCGTGCCCATGTTCTTTTTAAACTTGATGTGGATTACGTCATTAAAGAAGGCGAAGTCTGTATTGTGGACGAATTCACCGGCCGCTTAATGCCGGGCCGTCGGTGGAGCGATGGACTACACCAGGCGATCGAGGCCAAAGAAGGGGTAAAAATTGAAAGCGAAAATCAGACCCTTGCGACCATTACCTTCCAAAATTACTTTCGGATGTACAAAAAACTTTCAGGCATGACGGGAACTGCCGATACGGAAGCCACCGAATTTAAACAAATCTATAACCTTGACGTTACCATCATCCCCACCAACAAAACTAACGTCAGGAAAGACGAAGCCGACGTCATCTATAAATCTGAAAACTCTAAAATGAAGGCCATTTCTGAAGAAATTAAAGCCGCCCACACCAAGGGACAGCCCGTCTTAGTGGGAACCGTATCGGTCGAAAAATCAGAAAAGCTTTCTTCCCTCTTAAAGCAACAAGGCGTTAAGCATAATATTTTGAATGCCAAGCAACACGAGCGCGAGGCTGAAATTGTCGCACAGGCGGGGAAAAAAGGTGCCGTGACCATTTCGACCAATATGGCGGGTCGAGGAACCGACATATTGCTTGGAGGCAATCCCGAATACTTAGCAAAACACGAAGCGGGCGCAGCCCCGGCGCCAGATGCGCCTGCAGAAGAATTAATTTCGTGGAAAGAGAAACTGGAAACAATCACCAAGAAATGGATTGCAAACGCCGAGCAAGAACGAGCCGAAGTGATTCGCGCGGGCGGACTTTATATTATTGGTACGGAACGGCATGAATCCCGCCGGATTGATAACCAGCTCCGCGGCCGAGCAGGTCGACAAGGAGACCCTGGTCAAAGTAAGTTTTATTTATCGCTGGATGACGACCTGATGAGAATTTTCGGTGGCGTAAATATCAAGCGCTTTATGGAAGACGATCTTCCCATCGAGCATCCGTGGATTACGAAAGCCATTGCAAATGCGCAACGGAAAGTAGAAGCACACAATTACGATATCCGAAAACACCTTTTGGAATATGACGATGTCATGAACCAGCAACGGAAAGTGGTCTATGCGTGGCGCAAAGAAGTGTTGAGCCAGAAAAATTTGCGCGAAATGATTTTTTGGATGACCGAAGAAATTATCGCCGCGATTTGTGAGGACTTTTTCCCGGGCGGAAAACCTAAAAAAGGCGATGGCCCGGGCCTTGACACAAAAGAACTGAATGAAGCGATTGGCGTGACCTTTCAAGTACACGCTCAGGTGACCGAAAACGACATCGTTCCCTTTAATGGCGAAGGACTGAAAAAACTGCTCACCACGATCGCGACCAAGGCCTACGATGCCAAAGAGGCGCAATATTCAGCCGAACTGGTTCGCCAAGTTGAAAAAATGGTTCTATTGGGTACGATCGACCAACTCTGGAAGGATCACCTTCTGGCGATGGACCATTTGCGGGACGGGATTGGATTACAAGGCTACGGACAAAAAGATCCACTCGTCGAATACAAGAAACAAGGGTTTAAGTTTTTTGAAATGATGATGCACCAAATTACGGGTGACGTTGTTCGCAAACTCTTTGCAGTTCAAATCACGGCAGGTCAAAATCCAGAAGAACTTGAAGACGAATTTGAGCCCGAAGAAATTCGCGAAGCTCCGGTCAAAGGTGCCGTGAAAACTTTAGCTCCGGCCGCCGGCGAAGCTCCTGCGCAACGGAGCCTCAGTCCGTCAGGCGCGCCGTCTCCGATGCGCTCACAAGCTCCGCTCCTTAAACCATTACCTCTCGGTATTGATGTCTCTAAATTAGGACGCAACGACGTGTGCCCTTGTGGAAGTGGGAAGAAGTACAAAAAGTGCCATGGGCAATAACTCGGAAGATCAACCAGAGAAAAGAGACCTTACGGGAATTATGGAGCTCCCGCCATTGGATCCACCCCCGCCGGATCCTTTGGACCCCACGGCCGAGCAACATAATGAATTGGTACCGATCGAAAAAGTTACGGACTTTCCTACTCTGTCGGACTTTGGACTGATCGATCACGCCGAAGATCCGCTTCCAGAACCCGTACAAGAAGCACCGCAGGATTTGACTCATTTATCCGATTTATCCGCGCCGCCACCAGAGCCAAGCGCAGGATTCGAAAATTATATTGAACCAACGGAAGCGAGCCCCCCTCCCGAACCCGTCTTTTCGGAGCAATCCACAAGCGACTCTGAAGTGACCATTCCCATCGAAACTCCCCGACCAGTACTCGAAAATATACGATCTTATTCCGAGGCCCAGTTAAACACAACCCAAGAAGCCGATATTCATTCGAGCTATCATTTTTACGCAGAAGGCCCGATGAGCTATTTTGAACGCGATAAGCTTTTGCGTTTTATTTCAGAAAATCCG